>CAZJRV010000032.1:0-17183 GCA_964548235.1 uncultured Verrucomicrobiota bacterium | reverse complement strand
GCCGCCGCGCGTGTGATGAAAAAGCTCGGCATCCCCACGCACGATTTGTTCACGATGAGCAAAAAGCGCATGAAGGAAATTATGCGCCCGGCCAATGTGCATTACACGCCGGCGGGCTCGCGAGTGTTGGGCAAAGATGTGGCGCGCGTGATTGAGGCAGCGTTGAAAGAGTAACGTGGCCAAGTTGTTTTTTTATTTTTCGTCGATGAACGCGGGGAAATCCACCACCCTGCTGCAGTCGGCGCATAACTACCGCGAGCGCGGGATGCGCCCGTGGCTGTTCACCCCGCAACTGGACACCCGCGCCACCGAGGGCCGCGTCACTTCACGCATTGGGCTCGACGCCGAGGCGCACGCCTTCACGCCCGCCGACGATTTGCACGCCATCGTGCGTGACCAAGCCGAACCGATCCACTGTGTGCTCGTGGACGAGGCGCAGTTTCTGTCGCGCGCGCAGGTTTTTCAATTGGGCGAAATTGCCGATGCGCTCGGCATCCCCGTGCTGGCCTACGGTTTGCGCACGGATTTTCAGGGCAACCTCTTCGAGGGCAGCCAACACCTGCTCGCGTGGGCGGACAAGCTGGTGGAAATCAAAACAATCTGCCACTGCGGCAGCAAGGCCACGATGGTGTTGCGCACCGATCCCGACGGAACCGTCCTTCGCGAAGGTGCCCAAGTGGAAATCGGCGGCAACGAACGCTACGTCTCCGTCTGCCGCAAGCATTTCAAGGAAGGCATGGCCACCCGCCAGCCCGGCGATTTGCCGTTGTAACGTCAGTCGACCGAATTCATTGGTTAAGCCAAGATCGGTTTCAACACTTTCCCGTGCACATCGGTGAGGCGGAAATCGCGGCCTTGGAATTTGTAGGTGAGCTTCTCGTGGTCGATGCCCATCAGGTGCAGGATGGTGGCGTGGAGGTCGTTCACATGCACGATGTCTTTCACGGCGTTGTAGCCAAAATCATCCGTGGCACCGTGGCTCATGCCGCCTTTGATGCCGCCGCCGGCGAACCAACAACTAAAGCCTTTGATGTGATGATCGCGCCCGCTGCCTTGTGCCATTGGCGTGCGGCCGAACTCGGCACCCCACAGGATGAGTGTATCCTCCCAAAGCCCGGTGCGCTTGAGGTCTTTAATGAGTGCCGCACAGCCTTGGTCCACGAGTCCGGCGGTGGTCTTCATTGCGTTCTTGATATTGCCGTGGTGATCCCAGCCGCGATGATACAGCTGGATGAACCGTACGCCACGCTCGGCCAATCGCCGCGCGAGCAGGCAGTTGCTGGCGAACGAGCCGTCGCCCGGCTTGGCGCCATAAAGGTCGAGCACCTGCTTCGGTTCCTTGGAAATATCCACCAACTCCGGCACGCTCATCTGCATGCGGAACGCCATTTCGTATTGTGAGATGCGCGTATCCAGTTCGGGATCATTGGCCGTGGCATTTTGCAAAAGATTGAGTTGCTGCACTGCATCCACCACGTCGCGCTGGCGATTGGCATCCACGCCGCCAGGGCGTTTTACGTAGAGCACCGGATCGCCTTTCCCGCGCAATTGCACGCCTTGGAAACGGCTCGGCAAAAAGCCAGCGTGCCATTGGCGCGCGGCCACCGGCTGATCCTGTCCGCCCCCGCGCGAGATGAGCACACAATAGCCTGGTAGATTTTCCGTCTCCGCGCCGAGTCCATAAAGCATCCACGAACCCATGCTCGGCCGGCCGCTGATGGTGGTGCCGGTGTTCATGAGCGTGTGCGCGGGATCGTGATTGATCGCGTCCGTGGTCATCGAGCGGATGATCGCGAGGTCATCGGCTACGCTGCCGATGTGCGGGAATAGATTGCAAATGTGCTGGCCGGATTTGCCAAATTTCTGAAAGTCATGCTGCGGCCCAAGGCACGTGAGGTTGTTGCGCTTGCCCTGCAACTGGGCGATCGGTTGGCCCTCGGTGATGCTCTTGGGCATTGGCTTCCCGTGCATTTCGCGCAGCTTGGGCTTGTAATCGAGCGTCTCCAAATGGCTCGCTCCACCGGCCATGCACAAATGGATCACCCTCTTGATCTTTGGCTTGTGATGTAGCTGCGCCAAGATCCCCGGCCACTTGTCAACTTTTGGTCGGTCGGCAGCTTGCAACAACGAAGCCAGCCCCATCGTGCCCAATCCCGCGCGACCCAGAAAGGCACGGCGGCTGACATCCGTATTGAACAAATTGAATTGAGTCATATCAATTACGCGTAATGTTTTCGTGCAGATTCAAAACTACCCGCGCAATTGACGTCCACGCGGCGAGTTCGGCTTGGTTTAATTTTCCATCTGCGGGCTTGGCGCCGGTTTTTAACAGCGCGCCCGCCGCGGCGGTGTCGGTTTGGTATTGCTTCAAATGTTTCGCGGCGAGGGTGGTGAGGAGGGCCAACTCGTTGGCGTTCGGGGCGCGGTGCAGGGCTTGTTGATAGGCGAAGGTGATGCGGGCTTTTGTGTCTTTGGCGTTTTCACGCAGGATGCGCTCGGCAAAGATCCGGGCGGCTTCGACGTAGGTGGGGTCGTTGAGCAACACCAATGCCTGTTGCGGGGTGTTGGAGCGGACGCGTTCGACGGAGCATTCCTCGCGGGTGGAGGCATCGAAGGCGACGAGGCTGGGATGCGGGAAGGTGCGGCATAGGTAGGTGTACATCCCGCGCCGGTAGAGCGAATCGCCGGTGCCGTTTCGCCAGCTGCGCTTGGGGAAGTTGAGGTGGGCCCAGTAGCCGGCAGGTTGATAGGGCTTCACGCTGGGGCCGCCGATGGTTTTGACGAGCAGTTCACTGACGGCGAGTGCGTTGTCGCGGATCATCTCGGCCTCAAGACGCCAACGGCCTTGGCGCGCAAGCCAGAAATTGTACGGATCATTTTCCATTCCGGCTTTGCTGGCCACGGAGGTTTGCCGGTACGTGCCGCTGGTAACCATGAGTTTGATCATGTATTTTACGTCCCAGCCTTTGTCCATGAATTCAACCGCGAGCCAGTCGAGCAGCGCGGGGTGCGTGGGTGGGGTGCCTTGTGAGCCGAAGTCGTCCAGCGGCATCGCAATGCCGCGCCCGTGGAACATCGCCCACAGGCGGTTGACCATCACGCGTGCGGTGAGCGGGTTGTTGCGGTCCACAACCCATTCGGCGAGATCCTTGCGCGTGGCTCGGCCTTTGGGCGCCTTGCCAAACTGAAGATACGAAGGCACCGCCGGCTGCACTTCAGGCCCGGAATCATCCAGCCAATTGCCGCGCGGCAACACACGCACCATTCGCGGCTTGGCCATACTCGTGGACACCAGCGAAATCGGATACGCTTTCACGGCTGCAGTGCGCGCGGTCTTTTTCGCGGCAATCTCCTTGCGCACCGCAGTCAGCTCCGGCGCAATCGTGCGGTAATGGTTTGCGATGGCAGCCTTCTGCGCTGCCGTGCGTTTGGCTGCTTCGATTTTGAGCGCGGCAATCACGGCGGCGGGCAGATTGGACGGCAGTGCCTTGAAATAAAATCCGTGGCCGCCGCCGCCGTTTGCGATTTTCATCAGCAACTTATTTTCGCCCTTGGCCAATTGAATTTGCACCTGATCCTGATCCGGCAGAACACCGCGGGCGATTTTCTTGTTGGCGACGAGCTTGCCGTTGAGCCAAATCTTGAAGCTATCATCACTGCCCAGCGAAAGCTTCAATGGCCGCGTCGAGGCGGATTGAATGGTGCGGAAAAGATAGGTGGCATTGTTCAGGCCGGCGAGCGCGTGCGGCTTGCCATCCACAAAGTTTTTTGCCGGAGTCCACTTCAGTTTGCCGTAGGTTTTCTTCAAATCAATCTCGGTTTCCGGAGGGAATGCCTTGTCGTGCGCGGCATCAAAACTCGCCGCGCTGAATGGCCCGATGAGGTGCCACGGCGAGAGTTTCACGGCGGCTAGTGCGGACGTGTCAATGGATGCTTCCCACTTTGCCTGACCTGCGGAGATGTCCATCGTCGCGAGCTGTTTCGTTAGAGCCGCCGATGCCTCGTCCAGCGCCGACACCTTGGCCGTGTCCATCGCGCTGGGCACGGCGGTGAATCCTTGTTGGCCCACGGCGGTTTCCTGCAGGTCGGCAAAGAAGGCACCGAACTGGTAAAAATCGCGCGTGGGAAACGGATCAAACTTGTGGTCGTGGCATTCGGAGCAACCCAGCGTGCTGGCCATCCAAACGGTGGACGCATTGCGCACGCGGTCGGCGAGGTACTTGGCGGTGTATTCTTTTGGCTGCGCGCCGCCTTCGCGGGTGGTCATATTCAGGCGGTTGTAGCCGGAGGCAACCCACTGGTCGCGCGTGCGGTCCTTGATGAGATCGCCCGCAAGTTGCTCGCGCGTGAAGCGGTCAAACGGAATGTTTTTGTTGAAAGCCTCAATGACATATTCGCGATAGAGCGGATTGGTCAGGTCATTGTCCGAGTGATACCCAATGGTGTCGGCAAAGCGCACTTGGTCGAGCCAAAAGACCGCCATCCGTTCGCCGAACTGCGGGCTGGCCAACAACCGATCCACCAGCTTGCTGTAAGCGTCGGGCGATTTATCATTCACAAACGTCTCCACCTGCGTCCACGTGGGTGGCAGTCCTGTGAGGTCAAAGGACAACCGGCGAATCAACGTGCGCCGATCCGCGGCTTTGGCCGGAGCAAATCCTTTCGCTTTCAAGCGCGCGAGGATGAAGCGGTCGATGTCATTGCGCGTGAAGTCCTTTTGCTCGGCCTTCGGTGCGGCCGCCTTCTTTGGCGTCACGTAGGCCCAGTGCTTGGCATACTCGCCGCCCTGTTGCACCCACAGCTTGAGCAACGCTTTTTGTCGCGCGGTGAGTTTTTTGATGGAATCGGCCGGCGGCATAATTTCGTCCGCATCGGTGGCGGTCACGCGATACACCAGCTCGCTTTCCTCCACGTCCCCCGGCACCAGCGCGCGCGCTCCGCCCTTTAGCTCCTTGGTGGCAGCCTCAAACGAATCCAGCCGCAGCCCCGCCTTTACTTGCTCCGCATCAGGCCCGTGGCAGGCGTAGCAGTTGTTTGAGAGAATCGGCTTGATGTCGCGCACATAATCCACCTTCGCCGGCAACGCCTCCGCCCCCAGCAAGCCCATCACCGGCAACATCGACCAAACCAAAAAAACACGAGTCGTTTTCATCATAAAATCCACTGAATTGAACGGCGGAAGAATAGACGGAGAACCCACCGTGCTCAATCAAATATCCTGCATCCACCGGCAGTTTGTTGGATTCTCCCGATGTCACCCTGTATTGCGGATGCTCGTTCGCGGACGTTTTACTTTTCAGCGGCTTTCATTGCGGCAGCCAATTCGGATTGCAGCCGCTTGGTGAGGTTCCCCTCGAGCACAGTGAACCCATGCGGATTAGAATCAAACAAGGGGTCTTGTTTAAGCAAGGCGCTTTCCTCTTTTTGAAGCCACGGCAAACCGATGACGCCAATAAGAATAACCGCGCAGGCGTATACTGGCATCAGCGATCGAGCCAATGTCCCGTAATAAAGTCCGTAAGTGTTTCGTGACATGCAGCCCTTGATAAAAACCACTATGCCGACTCCGCCAACAATCAGGCCCATTCCCGAGCCTACTAAATAAAGCCCGGTCTCAAGGGCTACCTGATGTCCAAATAATTTTTTTGATGCCGCACAGCAGAGGCAAAGGATTCCCATTCCACCCCAACATAGTTTGATTAAAAATGAGTTGGCAGGTTTGGGGATGGTGATGTCGAGTGTCTGACAACGTTTTCGAATATAGGCGGCTGAGAGCAGCGTTGATGCAGCGAGAAAAGACACATCCAAAAGACCAATTTCGAGAAACAAGAGTCTCCAATCCTCAATCCCATTCTCAAAACTGCTGAGCCCTGACCAGCGCGTGAAAGCAAAATAGAGGAACATGGGCAGCAGAATGGCAAGGCCGAGAGTTTCCATCGCAATCCTCCAAGAAGGCAACAAAAGCAAGGGGGGCGTCCTTCCTTTGCTTGCACTTTGACATACCATGAAAAGGATCAAGGTACCTATGATCGCCACAACAAAAATGCATAGGATATAACTTTGGTTAAATTGCTCAATTACGATGCGATCAGACTGCCGCCCCGGCCGCAGCATCTCCTCCGTGATCGGTTCACCCAGTCCAGGCAACAGCATCCTTGCCAAAATACTGGCCTTCCATCTCAACAAATGACTTTCCTTGTCATTACTCTTTTTAGATTTTCTGGCAGCTTTCCAACTCTCCACTGGTTCGCTCAGTTGCTTGGCTAAACGACGAGTTCCCTTGGCGGCAGCGGGCTTATCCATTGCCTCATAAACATCGGCCACTTTCTTCTCGGCCATGGTTGCAATGGCGTTCAACACCAACACATCGATCAAAGACCAGGCATCTGGAACGGCCTTTTTCAGGAATCCATGCCAGGCATCCAGCAGTTGGCTCGCATCAGCTTCAGGCAGTTCATTGCTCTCCACATAGAAAGGTATCGCCTTGAATAAATCCCTAATTAAACCGAGATCTGGTAATGGAATACTGGCAAGATAAGCCATCTTGCCGATACGGTCTTCCAAACGTTTAGTTTCGGGAAATAGGGCCAGCCGTTCTTTCAAGAACTCAGATAAATACCGCCTGTAATAAGGCTTCTTTGCCGCCTTGTTTAACTCGACAATTGCCAAATCCAACAGGGCCTTGTCCTTGATGACCCATTCTTCGGCTTTGCCACCATTATTGCTTTTCCACTCGGCTCCCCGTTTGAAAAGCACTGCCGCCAGCATATAATTATAAAAGGCATTATCCGGATCCAGTTCCTCACCACGTCTGATCTCCTTTTCCAGGTAATCAAATGAAATGCCCAAGTCCTTTTCTTTATAATCTTCCAACAGGACGCGCACATAATTGGCGTAGTAAACTTTGCTTTCAGGGTTCTTTTCCCATAGGGCCCGCTCTTGCGCCGAGCGAGTCTTGCGCGTCAAGTCTCCAAACAACTGGAACTGTTTTTCAGCGGATAGATGAGCCCAGGCGTTGGTGTGCCAACTTTCCTCTTTAACTATGGACTCATCCCCCGTCTCACCCAGCTCATCGAGCATACTCTCAATGACGGAACGCTCTCCAAAGTAATGCCACCCTAACCACACCACCAACACGACACTCAGCGGCACAAGGATTCGTCCCAAGAACATGCGCACCAAAGCCCGTGTCTTCATGCGACCTTGATTGGAATGGGCCAACTGCTCGGCAATCTGTTGGGGGTCACCAAACGCCTTCAATGCCAATGTCTCACTTTCCTCCTCAGACTTGCCCTCTTTCAAGAAGGCTGCCTGCGAGTCCTCGAAATGAGTGTTCAGTTCGAGGGACACATCCTGCCGAAGCTCCTCGTCATCCTTCAACACCGAGGTTACTTTCTCGATGAGCTCCTGTGCTGGACTGGATTCAGGCTGCATGCTCAGGCATCTTTTCGGGTCAGGAGAATGGCCTGCACTGCCGACACGAACGAGGACCACTCCTCCACTTTCTCCTTCATCACGCCTTTTCCCTTCCGGGTTATAATATAATATTTCCGATTGCGGCCATTGTCCTGCTGAACCCATTCACTCTGGATAAGCTGCTCACCTTCCAGACGATGCAGGCAGGGATAAAGCGTGCCCTCCTTCCAGGCGAACTTGCCGTCCGTTCGTTCATTGACCAGCTTGATGATCTCGTAGCCATACATGGCTCGTTCGGCCACCAGCGTAAGGATCACCGGCTCGGCCACACTGCGTATCAGGTTTGCATCGTATTCCATGGTTCTATCTCCAGTTGAGGCATATACCTCGTCACACAAGGTAATTTACCTAGACAGCCGATGTATGCAATAGTTTTTTTCAAATTTTTCAGCCCTGCCGAATGTTCAGGCATCGAGGCCGTAAGATGCCCACACCTCCGCGGGCAACCCCGGCGTGGCGCCGGGTTGACTGGCGACGTAGGCGGCGTGGAGATTCGCGAAATCAAGGGTGGATTGCCAGTCACGACCGAGGAGGCGAGCAGTGAGCAGGGCCGCGGTGCAGGCATCACCGGCGCCTACGGGATCAGCATTCGGAGCGGCGGGGAAGGTGGCGGGCTTGCCTTCGATCCAGCCTTTCAAAGTGCATGCGGTCGTTCCCAGTTTTCCGCGCGTGAGAATGAGGGCCTCGAGTTTGTATTTCTTGTGGATGGCTTCCGTACGGGCGAGGGCGTTATCGCCGGGGAGATCGAGTAGTTCAGCGACGAGGTCGATCTCTTCGTCATTGAGTTTCACAAGATCCGCCGCACGACAGCCTTCGTCAAGGATGGTCGGCGTGAAGGAATCCATCCGCAGATTGACATCAAAAATCTTAAGCGCATTCTTGGCCTCGGCAAGGAACGCCTGAGTGGCCGCGTGCGCAACCGGATGACGCTGGCTGAGGCTGCCAAAGCTGACGGCATCGCACGCCCGCGCAAGTGCGGCTTCGTGTTCGGTGAATTTCAGATTATCCCAAGCGGTGTCCGCAAGGATTTCATACTGCGGCGCCCCATCCACAAAACTGACGAGCACCTGGCCGGTGGGTTTGTGTTCATCAACCTGCACGAAGTCCAGCGGGAGCTCGCGTGCGCGGAATTCGTTTTGCAGGCGTTTACCCAAGTCATCATTCCCAATCCGGCTGAGCAACACGCCGCGACTAATTTGGCCATCGAGAGGGGTAAGCAGTTGATGCGCCTGCACCGCGACATTCAGCGAAGTGCCGCCAAGAATTTGGTGGTCTGGGAAAATATCAAAAACCGCTTCGCCTAGGCCGACGATAGTGAGAGCGGTTCCCATTGGCTAATGCACAGTGGTGCCGCCGTTGACGTGGATATTTTGGCCGGTGACGAAGTCGGAGGCGTCGCTGGCGAGGTAGGTCACTGTGCCGTCAAGATCCTGCGGGACGCCCCAGCGACCCATGGGGATGCTGGCGAGGTAGCCATCCTTGAGTTCCTGCGGGTCATTTTCGTGCCGCTCGACGGGAATCCAGCCGGGGGCAATCATATTGACGGTGATGTTCCATTCGGCCAGCTCGTGGGCGAGGCTGCGGTTGAAACCGTTCTGCCCGCCCTTGGCGGCGACGTATGCGGTGAAGGGTTTCACGCCGAGATGAAAAGTCTCTGAGCCGATGTTGATGATGCGCCCCCAGCGTTGCGCCTTCATGTGCGGCAGCACGGCGCGCGTGATGAGGTAGGGGCTCTTGATGAAAAAATCGAGCATGCTTTGGTAAAACGCCCAGTCGTATTCCTCGATGGATTTCTGTGGCTGCGCCGGCGTGGCATTGAGTACGACAATATCAATCGGCCCAAGTTGTTCGGTGGCGTCGGCCACGAGTTGGTTGACTGAGGCCTCCTCGGTGACATCCGCCCGCAACATCGCGCCCTCGCAGCCGGCTGCCTCGAATTCTGCAAACGTGTTAGTCGCGCGCTCCTCATTATTGAAATAATTCTGCGCCACTATCGCGCCAGCCTTGCCCAGCGCGAGAGCCATCGCCTTGCCCAGCCCGGTGGAGCTGCCGGTGACCAGTGCGACTTTGCCTTTTAAGGAAAACAATTTTTCTTTCATGTTTATTTTCAATGGATGTTCACGATGCACAGGATGTTTGTTTTTGTGAATACCTGTGTTCAATCTTTAATCACTACTTTGCCCGGGGCCTTGGGGGTGACGAAGTGGTGCAGCACGCGGCCGGTTTTATCATCCACAATGCGCCAGACATGGCCGGCGTAGGTGTATTCGTGCTTGTGATCGGTGGGCCGGATTTCCACGCCGTAGGCTTTGGTGTTGCCGTCAAAATCAATCCACTCCAAGCGCAGCGAGCGGCGGCTGGCGTTGGCGATGTAAATATTCGACCGCTCCGGCGTGCGCGGGGAACGCCAGTTGCTGGAGTCGGGCGAGAGCAGTTCCACATCCACCGCATCGGCGGGGGCGAGGGTTTCTTTGCCCTGCTTGAAGCGATCGTACCACGCCGTTTCGCGTGCGGGCCATTGGAACTTCGGCGACTTGGCGGGGTTATAGCCCTTGAGGTGCGCCGGGGCGGGCTTGCGATGTTCGGGGCGTTGATAGCGCCATTTGCCGTCGCCAAACACTTCCTCCACCAACTTGGCGAGGGGTTTGTCATATTGTTTCAGTTCCACGCGAGTATTCACGTGGTTGTGTTCAAAATCATTTTCGCGGTTGGTATCGAACCACGACTGAACCCCTTCGGCCCAGTACTCCATCCGATTGCGCGCGGCGTATTTGCCCTTGTACTTGCCAGCCTTCATCGCCGTGTTGTAGGCAGCCTCCAGCCGCGGATCAAATGTGCGATCCAAATCGTTCAACGCCATCTCATGGATGGCATGGGCCAGTTCGTGAATCAAAATGTTTTCTTCCGAGTAAGGATCATCCTTGTAGCCCAGCAAGTTTTCTTCGCCGCAAGTCACCACCGGTCGCGCAGCCGAAGCGCCCAAACCGCGTGCGCGTTTGTTCCAATACAATCGCGGTTGAAGCGTGCGGTGCTCGGGGATTTGTGTGGTCATTTCGTTGTAGGCCATGATGCCGAAGCGCGTTTTATTTTTAGCCATCGCTTTCAAAATATCATCGCGCTCACCGACCATTTGGCGGATGAGATACGCAGCCTCCAGCAGCGCGTAGTCCGAAACATTTTTGGATGCCACCACCGAGAACCCACCCACATCCACGTATTTTTGGTAAAACCCATCCAGCCCCAGCGCCGTCCGAACCTTGGCCGGAGGCGCAGTGACCTTGGGGGCTGCGTGTAAAACCACCGCGGCCAGCGAGGCCGCGCAAGCAATCAAGCGGTGAATCAACATGCCGCCTGATAAACCGCCACCCCGCCGCTGACAAGCCGAAACGCGTTGAGGGAATGTGGAATGGATTGAACCGCCAAGGCGCCAAGGCGCAAAGGTTTTGGAGGGACGAGCCCGCGAGTCCGTTTGGATCGGCCACGGACTCGCGGACTCGTCTCTCCAGCGGTCGCTTACTTCACCGTCTCCGCCCCGGCGATCTCCGGGTTTTTGCAGGCGGTTTTGATGAGCTTTTTCAGCGTGGGCAGGTGGGCGTCCTTGAGCTGGTTGAGGTAGAGACAGGACTTGCCGATCTAGTGTTTGCCTAGCTTGTCCAGCAGCGCCGTTTGCTTCTCCAGCACGCAATGCAGGTAGAGCGTCAGGTTTTGTTTGCGCGGCGAGAAGCCAACCGGGAACCACTCCCCCTCGCTCGTCTTGCCGCGGTACCGAAAACTCCCGAACCCGACAATCGCCTTCCCCCACATCGCGGCCGGCTCGCCCGTGATCTTTTGCATCAAATCCAGCACCGCCCAGCAATCCGTCCGCCGCTGCTCATCTTTAACGCCTGCCAGAAAAGCGTCCACCTTCGCGTCATTCTTTTGTGTTTTAAGTGCCATGAGCCAACCTCACCACAGAACCTGTCCTATGGCAGTAAAATATCTTCCGCCACGGCGGATAAGAGATTTACACGAAGGCGGATGGGCGTAGGGTCGGGACATGCCGCTAATCACCTGTGAAGAGTGTGGAAAAGAAATCAGCTCCCGCGCCGATTCCTGTCCTAATTGTGGCTGCCCGTCAGAGTATGCGTTTGAATCGCATCAAAAGGAGCAAGAAGAAAAGGAACGGAAACGTAAGGAAGAGGAACAGATTCAGGAAGCGGAGGAGCAGGAAAGTAAAGAGTGGGAGCGGAAAGAAAAGGAGTGGAAAGAATACGCGCTGAAAGAAGCGATGCGGGAAAAAGAAAAGGAACTAAAGCGGAAGAAACAGGAGAAAAAAGAGCGGGATAACATTATGGTGCCGAACCCTCTTGCCGCAGTGATTCTAATATTTGTGGTAATCATGTTCGTTAAATTTGTTGAGCCACAGTCCTACTTTAAACAGGTTGAAGAAATGGAAAGGTACGCGCGGTCGCACAATGAAATCGGCAGCAGCTGGGAGAGAGGATATAATGAATTAGCAGCCTCGATGGAAATTACGGGAAGTATAGAAAGATTAGAACAAGAAGACTTAAAACAATGGGTCGGAGTTCTCAGATCATTCGGTAAATTTCACAAAGCGGATTCAGCCTTGCGTTCCGAGATAGCAAGAGAAAACGCAGAATATGAACAAGTAGCAAGGTATACCATTATAGGGAGAGCGTTGGACTACATTGGATTTAATAGCGTCGATCAAGAAATCGCACAAGAGACGGCTGACGAACAAAAAGCATTATCTAGATCGGTTGAAGAATTGAGAATGCAAGTTTTAAAGCTAGCTCAGACATTAAATCGAACTGGTGCTTCTGGCATAATTACTTTCCAGCAAAGGAGGAATATGAGAACTGGAGTATTGGTTGAGCAAAGGCATGATCGCAATATAATGACAGCGAGCGGTCATGAGTTAAAAATAATAGTAGTAAGATTGTTGTCAGAAGAAACGTTTGTGGAGAATGCGGCACAAGTTGCACTACTCACGGGACTTAGGTCACTCGAACGTGAGATTGGCAACCAGGATTGGTGGATCCGGGAGAGCATTAGACGATAAGATGAGTCACCCGCACCAGAAACCTTTGCGCAGCTCCATTTCCTGCTGCGTTTTCTCTGCCTCAAGTTGCGCTTCTTCAGGGAAAATTTTAAAGTTATTGAACAAACACCATGCCGGCCTTTAATCTCATCGTGAATAGTCGCTTGCCGGCTGCGTCTATAAGTGTAGGATTGCTCAACCTAATTTGAAAATTCATCCATGAAAAAAATCATTCTTTCTCTCACCCTTACTATCGCGATTGCTTTCGTTGCCACGGCTGAATCGGCCAAGACCCTGAAGGTTGGCGACACCGCGCCCACATTCAAGATCAAGAACACTAGCGGCAAGGAGATTGATCTGGCCAAGCTGTCGGCCAAGGGGCCGGTGCTGGTACGCCTCACCTGCGGCTGCCTCGGGTGCGACCGCGAGTTGCCGTATTTCCAGGCGCTGCACAAGGCGTACCAGAAGGAGGGCATCCGGCTTGTCGCCATCTTTGCTGAGCCGGACGAGAAGTTCGCCAAGTACGCGAAGAGCAAGCAGTTTAAGATGCAGTACGCGCTGGATCCGAAGCGCGACAGTTGGAAAACCTTCGGCACGAAGACGATGCCGAGCAATTTTCTCATCGGCAAGGGCGGCAAAGTCATCGCCATCAGCAAGGGCTGCGATCCCAGCGGTCTCATCGCGCGCAACCTCGGCGACAAGACCGCCACGCTGTTGAACACCGCGAAGGTGGACATCAAAACGCAGGTGGATAAAACCAAGAAGCCAGTGACGCAGAAGAAGTAATTTACCTATCAACCCACGGCGCAGGGGACACCCTGCGCTTTTTTTATGGCTGGCAACTTGTGGCCGCTGGACTACAATTCCCTCATGGCCCATTGCGGCAAATTCGACAGGTCACCGCTCACCCGCCGTGCGATGTTGGCGCGTTGCGCGAATGGCTTCGGCGGGGTGGCGCTGGCGTCGCTGTTGGCGGGAGAAGCGCGGGCCAAGTCAACGGGCCCGTTGGCGCCCAAGCAGCCGCACTTCGCTCCCAAGGCCAAGAGCATCATTTTCCTGTACATGGATGGCGGGCCATCACACGTGGACACCTTTGATCCCAAACCGCGGCTCACCAAAGAGAACGGCAAACCTTTCGGCCTCAAGATGGAGGCCACGCAATTCAACAGCCGTGGCAAAACGCTGGGCAGTCCGTGGAAGTTCAAGCAACACGGTCAGGCGGGCATTCCGGTGAGCGACCTTTTCCCGCACGTCGCACGTCACGCGGACAAATTGTGCGTGATCCGTTCGATGACCTCTGCCTTCTCCGAGCACACCAACGCGAATTATTTTCTGCACACCGGCCTCGGGCAGGTTGGCCGGCCGAGTATGGGCTCGTGGATCAATTACGGGCTGGGCACGGAGAACCAAAACCTTCCCGGCTTTGTGGTGCTCAATGGTGGACTCATCCCGCCCGGCGGTCTTGGGTGTTTCTCCAATGGATTTTTGCCAGCCGCCTATCAGGGCAGCATCTTCAAGTATGGAGCCAAGCCGGTGGCCAACATCGGCCGCACCGAGGCTTCGCCTGAGTTGCAGCAAAACAAACTCAACCTCATCCGCCAACTCGACGCCGGCGTGGTGGGGCGCTTGGGACGACTGGACGAAATCGAGGCGGCCATCGCCAACCACGAGCTGGCATTCCGCATGCAGTCAGCCGTGCCGGAGCTGATGGATCTCAAGGGCGAAACCGACGCGACCCAAAAACTTTACGGCCTCGATGCCAGTTTCAAAAACACTGCCACTTTCGGACGCAACTGCCTCATTGCCCGGCGCCTCGTGGAACGCGGCGTGCGCTTCATCGAGCTCACCTGCCCCGGCGGCAACGGCGATCGCTGGGATCAACACGGCGGATTGGTCGATGGCCACACCAAGAATTCCAAGTCCGTCGATCAACCCATCGGCGCACTGCTGTCCGATCTCGAAAGCCGCGGGTTGCTCGACAGCACGCTCGTCGTGTGGATGGGCGAATTTGGCCGCACCCCCTTCGCGCAGGGCAACAACGGCCGCGACCATAATCCCTTTGGCTTCAGCCTCTGGATGGCCGGCGGCGGCATCAAGGGCGGCATGGCCTACGGCGCCACCGACGACTACGGCTACAAAGCCATCGACAAAAAACTCGAGATCCACGACCTCCACGCCACCATGCTGCATCTGCTGGGAATGGATCACACCAAGCTCACCCTCCGCTTCAGCAGCCGCGACATGCGGTTAACTGATGTGCATGGCGAGGTGATTAAGGAAATTCTTACTTAGCTGGCTCGCATGGCAGGATTACCGAGAGCAACCGGCCGGTGACTTTGCTGATGTTGGCGTGCTCGGAATTGGTCATGGCAACCACGGCCATTTTTTGTGCGGGCCAGAGGAGCATGTACGTGCGGGTTTTTTCCTGTGAACCGCTGTGGCCGACGAGGAGGAGTCCTTGGCCGTCGGCTTTCCAATTCTGCACGTTGCCCTCGTGGAATAGTTTGAAACTGAAGCCGAAGCCGTAGCCGGAGCGTTGGCCGTCGTTGGTTTTTTGTTGAGTCCACATTTTGGTGCGGGTGGCGGGTTCGATGAGGCGATGGTTCAGCATACCGGCGGCGAACTTGGCGAGGTCATCGATGTTCGATATAAAACCGCCGCCACCGAGTTTCCAGCTCACGTCGGTGTCGGTGGACCTCACCACCTTGCCGTCGCGCTTGCGGTACCCGACCGCGCGGTGGGGAATGTCCACCCACTGATAATCCGGCTGCAGCGTGGTCATGCCCAGCGGCTTGGCGATGCGGTTGCGCACTTGATGGGCAAACTTCCGTCCACCCGAGCGTTCCACCGCCGCGCTGAGCAGCATGAAGCCTCGCGTGGTGTAAGAGTATTTTTCGCCGGGCGCGTTCACCAATGGCGAGGCCTTGAAATCGTCGAGAGACCAAATCACATTTTCAAACGGATGCGCCCGCGGATACTCGCGCGGCGTGGCGATGACCGGCCCGTTGGTGTAGTGCACAATGCCGCCCTGATGGCTGAGCAGATGGCGAATGCGAATCGTCGCGTTGTGCTCGGGAAACTCTGGCACGTAGTCGCGCACATCCGCCGCCAAATCCATTCGGTCGCGTTCCCAAAGTTGCATCGCGGCCACCGCCGTGAGGCTTTTGGAAATGGATGCCCACCGAAACATCGTCTGCCGTGTCACGGGCGTTTGCTGTTCGCGGTCGGCCCAGCCGTAGCCTTTCAGATATTCAACGCGCCCGTTTTTAATCACGCCCACGGCGAGGCCCACGAGTTCCTGCTTTTTCATTTCGTCCCGCATCGCGGTGTCCACGCCCTTCGTCCACGGCGCGGCGCAGGCGGGCAGCAGCAACAAAAGGAGGGCCAGGAAAAATGTCTTCATGATCTCTGGAAACGGGTTGACCGCGCGCGGGTTGTTCGGAATGCTTCCCGGAGTCCACCACATTTTCCATGGCAAGTAAACCTCCCCCCCGAAGCCGATTTGTTTTGCGTCAACTGCTGGCGGCATTTTTGTTTTTCACCTGCCTCGTTGGCGCAGTTGGTGCCGCGGAGTTCGATGTCATCCTCACTGGAGGCACGGTGATTGACGGCACGGGCGCGGCGGGTTTTCGCGCGGATGTTGCCTTGCGCGGCCAACGCATCGTGGCGGTTTCGCGCGAGCCGTTGCGGGCGATGGGCGCGCGCGTCATTGATGTCACCGGTCTTATCATCGCGCCGGGGTTCATTGATATGCACGCGCACATCGACCCCATCACGCGGTTGCCAGAGGCGCGCAGCATGGTGAGCCAGGGCGTCACCACCGCCATCGGCGGACCCGATGGTAGCGCGCCGTGGCCACTCGCGCCGTATCTCCAACAGCTGGACCGGCAGGGCGTGGGGCTCAATGTCTGCCTGTTGGTTGGGCACAATTCCGTGCGGCGCGGCGTGATGGCACTGGAAGACCGCGCACCCACGGCGGCCGAGCTGGCGCGGATGCGCGCGATGGTTGGCGAGGCGATGGACGACGGCGCGTGGGGCATTTCCACGGGGTTGAAATATCTGCCCGGGTCGTTTGCGAAAATCGATGAGGTGATTGCCCTCTCGCGTGAGGCGGCGGCGCGTGGCGGTTATTACACTTCGCATCTGCGCGAGGAGGGGCTCGGGCTTTTGGACGCGGTGAAGGAGGCGATTGAAATCGGGCGGCAGGCGAAAATCCCCATCGTGCTCACGCATCACAAAGTGGTCGGCCAGCCGATGTGGGGCAAGAGCCGCGAGACACTGGCGATGGTGGACGCCGCGCGGCGGGCGGGCATCGACGTGATGATGGATCAGTACCCGTACACCGCCACGTACACGGGCATCACCGTGCTGGTGCCGGCATGGGCGCGCGCGGGCGGCACGGCGAAGTTCAAGGCGCGCCTGAAGGACCCCGCGCTGCGTGCAAAGATCAAAAAGGAAATTGTCTTTAACATCATCAAGGACCGCGGTGGCGGCGACCTGCGGCGCGTGCAGTTTGGCCTTGTGAAATGGCAGCGCGATTTGGAGGGCAAAACGTTGCACGACTGGGCCGTGATGAAGGGCCTCAAGCCCACGCCGGAAACGGGCGCGGAACTGGTCATCGAGGCCATCCAAAAGGGCGGCGCGTCGTGCATTTATCACGTGCTCG
>CAZJRV010000031.1:0-17505 GCA_964548235.1 uncultured Verrucomicrobiota bacterium | reverse complement strand
ATCCTGCCAATAGCTCGTCCAGTGATCGGCCCATGCCCGGGAGTTTGCAAGCAGGCGGTCAATTGCCCGAATGCGGCGGCCTTCTTTTTTGTCGCGTTGGAATTCCGCGATAGTTTCCGGCAAAGGCACTACGCCGTTGGCATCAAGCGATGCGCGGCGGAGGAAGGCCCAGTCATCCGTGATCGCCGTCGGACGTCGCCCCGCTGTTTTCAAGTGGGCATTGATAAAATGGTCGATGGCATTGTTTGCGGGAAAACCAACTGTGGCAGCCGGCACTTTCACGGCGGGTTGTTTGAGGACCATTTTTTTGGCAATTTCGTGGCGCTTTTTCCAGCGCTCTGATTCAACAACGCTTTTTTGCGTCCGTGAAATTTGATTAAAAACGCGCATCTCCTCCCGTGATTTTTCAACAAAAGCATCCCAATTCCTGTCCGTCAGCGGGATGGACTGCGCTGGGGAAAGCAGCTTGAATGGTCCGCCATTAATGGAAATGCTGACGGACAGGCCACCAGTTTCAGGTCGTTTGCCTTTGCCGCCCACAAAGGCCTCGAGCAAGAAGAGGTGTTGCCTGCCCGGTGAGACTAAATCCACAACTGTTTCCTGCATGCCGGGACGCAAGAAGCGCGTCAATCCGCCGTGGTCTTTTGGAGCTATTGAGACTTTCCCGTGGGCGCTGGTGCCGGCGGCACCCTGTTGGATTTGTGCGATGATGTTTTTGTCCACATGCAGCCGGGACAAAGTGCGCGAGCGGAGCAGAATGCGATGTTTGCCCTTTGGCAAATTGATGCGTGAAGCAGCCCGAAGTAGGATGGAATCAGGGCGCTTAACGATTAGCGCCTTTGCGTTGTATTTGTTCGGAATGAATGGAATGCCAAACGCTGTTTGCTGAAAGGTTGATTCTGCATCGGTGGCCGCGAAATTCCAGCCGGTGCCCACATTTTCGTGGAGCGTGATGGCCACCCTGTCGACCGGGACAGTTTCCGGTTTAAGAATGAACTCGCGTCGCGCGCTATGAAACCGGCTCGAGATGCGTTGCGGCGAAAGCACTTTTCGGTAAATCGCAACTTCATCGAGCCGCCCCACAAAGGGAATCCCCGAAGGCCCGGCCTCCGACGCACCGATTCGCAGCTCGTCATTATCCACGTAGGGCGCAAGATCCGTCTGCCCACCCATATCCCATGTTCCCGCCACCGGCAGGCCATCCATGTAGCCGCGCACACTACCGCCTTTCCCAAAGGTGTAAGTAAGGGCGACATAATGCCAGTCACCCGGGCCCAATATGCCTTTTGAAGTCCATCGGTGCCATGAACTGTTTGTGGAATCCCGAAATAAAAACGAAAGCCCAGTCCCCCCATTGGTCCCCACCAACCGCAGGGCATAGTTTTGATTGTTTGCTGCAAACCCTTTCGTCGCGGTGCGCCCCTTGCCCACAATGTACATCATGCGGCCATTTGTCAGGGCCTCGGGCGCGACCCATGCCTCCATCGTAATGGAATCGCCCTTTGAAAAATCCAGCGCGCTCTTTTCGCCTGGATCAGTCACGCGCACGAAACCGTCATCGCCAGCCAAATGCAGTGCACGATTTTCCTTGGAGAAATCCGGATAAAACAAAGGGCGTGGCCCGGGCGACCATTGGCCCTTCAATTCGCCCGTAAAGGATCCCACCACGGATTTGACCGGCAATCGCTTTGCCTCCTGGAAACGCCAATACGCCACCGGTTTGTCGGCCAGCACCTTTTCGGAATAGGAATCAGCCCCGGCAACAAACGGAAACAGCGCGATGAGAAATGCCCGTTTCATCTGCCACCAGTTTCGGGGTTTATGACAAAAACACAAGGCCGAACGCGACTGCCTTACGCTTTATCGCGGATGTGTAACCAGGTATGCACGTGGGGTTTGCCGCGGAAATACCAGAGCATTGTTGGGCCTTCAACCTGCCAGACATCCCACACTTCATCCTTGCCGATGTTCTCGTTTTTGTAGAATGCGATGTGCAGGTTGTCGAAGCCGTTTTTTTCGATGAGCTTCATGGACTCCGCCGCGTCCTTTTTACGGAAGGGCGCAAGCATATCTTTCATCACCGAACGCATGAGATTTTTCTGGTCTTTGCTCATATCAGCGGTGCGCAATCCGGGGAGACCCTCCTTCTTCCCGGTGAGCTTCACGGTGTTTGTGCCATGTTCGCCCCGCGATTTACCGAGCAACGCGGCCTTGCGTTGTTTGCCGTCTAGTTCCTGAAACAACTCATTCGGCCGCTTGGCTTGAAACCAGTAAGCGTTGCCTTTGTGATCGGCCTTTTCATTGAAACTGCCAGCGGCATGCCCGTAAAAAATCGGCCCTCCGAAGGCCGTGCCGTCAATAGAATCCCCATCGCATCGCCGTGTGACGTGTCTTCCGGTGAGGACAAACTCAAACTTGCCAGTGCCCGGTTTGCCGAAAATTGCAATGGCGCTGTCGTCAAACCCACCCTGCGCATCGTGTTCCACCTGCTTGTAGACCGCCTCGCGATATTCGTCACTGTGAAGGCCATTGAAAATTTGCTTCACCAAATCAATTTGGTCATCCTCCATGTCACCCACCGCTAGCTTTTTTTGAATGTGCCAGTTGTTGTTCACCGCCGAACGCAGTTTGTGTTCCCACGGAAAACAAATTGCTTTGCTTTGTTTTTCAGTAAGGGACTTGTACAATTGCGTGGTGAGAGTTTCCGGCGTGGCCGTTTTTTTAGGCAAGGCGCTTGCCAAAGGTGTCGCGGTGGCCAAGACCATGCCGGCACCGGCGGCATGGAGGAATTCGCGCCGCGATGTTTCGCAGCAATCGGGAGTTTCAATGCGTGGGGTGGTCTTCATGCAGAAAGGGTAGCGTGACCGGTGGCGCTGGCAACGCCTAATTTCAAAAAAAGCCGGGTTATTTCCGCACTGCGGGGGTGATTTTTAACTGCAGTTTTTTCTTGTTGCGCAGGACGGTGACGTTGGTTGGTTTGCCAGCCTTGATGGCGCCAAGGACGGCAGTGTAATCGTAAATGTTTTTGATTTTTTTCCCGTCGAATTCGACGACGATGTCTCCCGCCTTGATGCCAGCTTTGGCAGCAGGGCCGCCGGCACTAACGTCGGTGATTTTAAGGCCGTCCACTTCTGCAGAGTAATCTGGGATGACGCCGGTGTAGGCGTTCATATTCCCGCGAGCGGGCGCGGAGCCGCGTTTGACCTTGATGTATTCAGGGCGTTGCGTGTCCCCCGCAAGATCGAGCAACAAGCGGCCGGCGAATTGCACGATGCGTTCCATGCCTTCGTAGTTGAGGGTGTCGGGGTCATCGGTGGGTTTGTGGTAATCCTTGTGCAGACCGGTGAAGAGCGCGAGGGAGGGCACGCCCTTGGGGTCGATGGAGCCGCTGTCAGTGTTTCGTGGCGGGGCGTTTTCCAGCTTGAGGCTGAACCCGGCGGCAACGTTGCGTTTCTCGACAAGTTTTTTCCAAATGTTGGACGTGCCCAGGCCTTGGACGATCAGCCTGTTGTTTTTCAGGCGGCCAACCATGTCAAGGTTTACATAGGCGGTAACTTGCTTGAAGGGTATGAGCGGAGTCTTCGCATATTGCGCGGAACCAAGGAGGCCCATCTCTTCGCCTGTCCACCAACAAAAGAGGATGCCGCGCTTGAATTTTTCCGGGTGTTTCTTGCGCTCCGCAGCCAACCACGCCGCCAATTCGAGCAGGGCAACTGTGCCGGAACCATTGTCGTCTGCGCCATTGTGAATGCGGCCGGGGTTGCCTCCCTTGGGATTGAGGGATCCGTCGTTATACCCGAGATGATCGTAGTGCGCGCCAATCATCACGTACTCGGGGTTGTCGGTTTTCACGCCGGGCGGCAGGATGGCAACAATGTTTTTGTCATGCCGCTGCACCTGCTTGAGGGCACTGGTGACGCGAATTTTCACACCGGGCAATTCAAACCCAAAAGGAGCGTGCGGGTTTTCCTTGTCGAGTGCGGATTGAATTTTTTTTAGGTCACCCTTGTCTGCAGTGGCGAGTAGCATTTCCGCAAGTTTGTGGCTGCCGGAAACAGCGACCACGCCGCTGCTGGCGGAACGCCGGATGTAATTGACCGGGATTAATTTGCCGGAGTTTTCCGAGTTGGGCCCGGCAACGATGATGACGCCCTTGGCGCCGTGTTTGCGCGCAAGCGTGGCCTTGCGCTGGAGCGCGGCGCTGCGCATCAACTGGCGTCGGCGCTCGGGCTTCACCTCCTCGGGCACGTACCGCAGCACCAGCACCATCTTGTTGGTGCAGTTGAGGCCGGCGTAGGAATCATAACCCACGCCGGGTTTGCCCGCCACGCCGAGGCCGTATCCTGCAAAGACGACTTCCGAGTCCACAGTGTTGTTCACGGAGAACGCCATTGGATTGAAATCCTTGCCGAGCTCAAGCCTGGTTTCCTTGCCGTCTTTGTCGGTAACGATCAATTCGTTTTTTCCTTTGATAATATCGACCCCATATTTGAAGGACATCGGGTGCGTGTAGGTGCCCTTTCCATCCGCAGGTTCAAGGCCGAGGGCTTTCAGTCGGTTGATGATATATTCCCGGGCTTTCCGAATGCCCTCGGAACTGGTATCGCGGCCTTCAAATGCATCCGATGCGACGATGGCAATTTGCTTTTTAATGTCCGCTTCCGAAATCTCCGCCTCCAATTCCGCAGCCTCTTCCCCACCACAAAATTGCGCGGGCTCACTCCTCTCCACTCCGGCATCGGCTCTTCGCTTGGGTGATTTCCCCAGTGCTGCCAGCGCTGCGGGGTGGTTCCAACGGGCAATGAACAGTTGCGACATTTTGTCTGCTGTGCGGTTGGAGGTCCATAGAAGTTGTTGGCCATTGGGGGAAAAAACGGGGAGACCATCAAAGCCATCGGTGTGCGTAATGCGGATGGGTTCGCGTTTGCCTTCGGTATCAACCAAATAGATTTCGAAATTGTTAAACCCAAGCTTGTTGGTGGCAAACACCACATACTCGCCACTGGGATGATAATAGGGCGCCCAGGACATGGCCTTGAAATCCGTGAGCCGCCGCATGTCCGTGCCATCGATTTTCATCGTGTAAATATCGGCGGTGTCGCCCTTTTCTGTGAAGTGCCGCCAGATGATGCGCTTGCCATTAGGCGAGAAAAACGGACCGCCATCGTAGCCCTTCAAATGCGTAAGGCGTTTCTGGCCGGAGCCATCGGCGTTCATGATATAAATCTCGCCGAAATATGAGGCATCCACCTTAAGCCGTGCCTGTTCTTTGGGTGTGAGCTTGGATTTTCCGTACGCGTCCCGGATGGAGCAGAAGACTATTTGTTTGCCATCCGGCGAATATGCCCCTTCCGCGTCGTAGCCGTAGGCGGTGGTGAGGCGCTTGGCGGCGGTGCCATTGCGCTTGAAAGAAAAGATGTCCATCTGCTCATCGTAATCCCACGAATACCGGCGGGTCTTTCCGGAAGCCCGAAACTCGAGTTCCGCTTTCTGCTTGGCGTTGGCTTCAGGATCCACATGCGAACTGGCAAAGAGCACTTCGTCACAGTTCGGCCGGAAGAATGCGCAAGTGGTCTTGCCGTGTCCCGGCGACACGCGAACCACTTCGCCGCTTTGCATATCCATCGTGTAGATTTGATAAAATGGATTGTGCTTCTCGCGTTCGCTTTGGAAAATGATGTGCCTGCCATCGGGCGAGAAATAGCCCTCGCCGCTGCGCCGACCTTCGAGGGTAAGCTGCCTCACGCGCGAGAGGAATTGGGCTTCACCTTTGAGTTCGTCCGCAGCAGGAAGATTACCGCACAGAATCGCAAGGATTAGGGTTGCTCTTTTCATAGTCATAACTCGGATAAAATAAATGGACAGGATAGCCGGTATTTTATTCAGGTTTCTCTTCGGTTTCCTTCTGTTTAATGCGCTTGATTTTGCCGAACAAATGGCCGCCCACCTTGCCGTGTTTCCACGTGCCAGCGTATTTGTCGCCATCGATGACCACGTGCGCGCTGAACGTGCCGAGCCCCGGGATGGAGAGGTCGTCCATCGAGATCACCGGCGTATTGCCCGCCCACTTGATCGGCAGCGGCATCGGCAGTGTGATATCCGTCTTGCCATACTTCACCCGTGCCTGGAACAAAAACAAATCGCCCTTTCCGAATTTCTTTACATTAAGAATGGTGTATTCCTCTTTTGTCGGCGCGCCCTCCCGCCCGTCGATGGTGAATGTGCCGGTGAACTTCGTGCCACTGAGTTGCTTCTCCAGTGCGGCAAATTTAGCCTTGTCCGCCGAATCATCAGCCTCCGTCCAGCCAGCGCACAACGCCAGCGCAAAAATTGCTGCAATTGCTTTCATCCGCCCATCATCCGCTCTCCACGCCAAGGCGCAAGCGCAATCCTTGTCACTTGGCAAAAACCAGCTGTCAGGTTAACTTTTCGGCAGGGAAATGAGCACTTTATCCCGACGCAAATTCCTAGGAACCGCCCCAGCCTTGGCCGCCCTGCCCGTTTTGGCAAAGGATGAAAAGAAGCCGACTGCCAAGGACGACCGCATGACACTGGGCTTCAGCCTGTACGGGATGAAGGCGCTGAAGACCGGCGACGCGTTGAAACAGCTGAATGCGATTGGGTACGACTCCGTTGAATTCTGCCTCAATCCCGGCTGGGATGCCGCGCCGAACAAACTCACTGCCCAGCGCCGCCGCGCGTTGCGGGCCTTGCTCGGGCACTTTGAGCTGACGTTAACCGCCTTAATGGTGAACTGCAGCCTCACGGGCAACCAAAAGCCGCATCACGAAAAACTCAAGCAAGCCGCGCAAGTCGCGCACGATCTGGCCCCGGACGCACCCCCGCTCATTGAGACGGTCATGGGCAACGGCAAATGGGACACGGTGAAAAATCAATTCCGCGACAACCTCGGCGCATGGGCGGAAATCGCCAAAAAAACCAAGGCGCTCCTTTGCGTAAAACCGCATCGCTTCGGCGCGTGTAATTTGCCTGAACATGCCGTGTGGTTGATCGAGCAAATCAAAAGCCCATCCCTCAAGCTCGCCTACGATTATAGTCACTTCGCCCATCGCGATTTGTCGCTGGAAAAAACCATCCAACAAATGATGCCGCACACGCGTTTCATCCATGTGAAAGACACAGTTTTGCGTGACGGCAAACCGCGCTTCGTCCTCCCCGGCGAGAGCGGCCAAATCGATTACCGCAAGCTTCTGCGCCTCGTCCACAAGGCTGGCTACCGCGGCGACATCAACGTGGAAGTCAGCGGCCAAGTCTGGGGGCAACCGGATTATGACCCCATCGCCGCCGCCCTAAAGAGCTACCGCCACTTGGCCCCGGCGTTTGATCAAGAATCAAAAAAACCTCCGCCCCTTGATTGAGACGGAGGTTTTCAAATCATGGTGGAGCCGAACAGAATCGAACTGATGACCCCCACAATGCCATTGTGGTGCTCTACCAACTGAGCTACGACCCCACGAGGGCGGGGAGTATGCAGGCCGATGCGGGCGGCGTCAATCCTCTTTCCGGCACCCTCCCATGAATGCAGTTTACATCCCCAACGTCTCGCGACCTTCATTGCTGATCATACTTTGGTTCCACGGCGGATCCCAAACGATTTCAACATCGGCGGAGGCAACGCCCTCGAGGGAAAGAATTTTGCTTTGTGCATCGGCAGCGATGGTGGGCCCCATCCCACAGCCTTGAGCGGTAAGGGTCATCTTCACTGAAATCTCTGCGCCATCGTCGCCCTCTTCCACAGCGGTATCATAAACGAGCCCGAGGTCGACAATGTTAACTGGTATTTCCGGATCGTAACATTGCTTCAACATCGTGTGCACGCTCTCGACGGTGACGGGTCCGTCGCTGCCAGCGGTGGCGACCACTTCACGCCCAAGGGCGTCGGCATCCTGCGCGCCAATGCGGAAGAGCCCCATTCCCGCTCGCACGGTGTACGTGCCGCCAAGGGTTTGGGTGATGTCCACCCCAGTGCCTTTGCCGAGCGTGATGGTGTCGCCGCCGGGGATTTGCACCGCTTCGCAGTCACGCATGAGTTCAACTGTTTCCATGCGCGGAAAATATCATAAGCTTTGCGGCGCGGCAATCCTGGGGTAACCTCGCGGCGTGGACGTCATTCAACTGCGCAAGGTCAGCAAATCCTTCGGTGCATTGCGCGCGGTGGATGACCTTTCGCTCGCGGTTCCGCGCGGCTGCATCTACGGTTTCATCGGCCCCAATGGCTCGGGCAAGACCACCACGCTGCGGATGCTGATGAGCATCCTGCGGCCAGACACCGGCGAGGTGGAGGTGCTCGGCGAGTGCAATCCACCCGCAGCCAAGGATCGCGTGGGATATCTGCCGGAGGAACGTGGACTTTACAAGAACATGAAGGTGCGCCGTCTGTTGCGCTACTATGGCAAACTCAAAAACGCCAATGCCCACCTCGAGGCGCGCATCGATGACTGGCTCGACCGGATGGCCCTAACCGATTGGGCAGACAAAATGGTGGAGTCGCTCTCCAAGGGGATGGCGCAAAAGGTGCAGTTCATTTCCACCATCATCGCCGAACCGGAGATTGTCATCCTTGATGAGCCGTTTTCCGGGTTGGATCCCGTGAACCTCGAGGTGCTGCGCGATGCGGTGGTGGAATTGTCCAAAGCCGGCGCCACCGTCGTCTTCAGCACCCACGACATGGCCGTGGCCGAGCGGATGTGCGACCGCATTTTCATGATCTACAAGGGACGCAAGGTGCTCGACGGCTCCCAAGAGGAAATCCAGTCCGAGTACGGCCAGGACACCCTGCGCATCCGCACCAGCGGCGGGGCGGAGGTGCTGGCCGGCCTTGATGGAGTAGAGGAAATGCGCGACCACGGCCGACTGCAAGAGTTGCGCTTCAGTGGGGATCCGCAGGAACTGCTTCGCACCCTACTGGCGCGCACCGAGGTGCAACACTTCGAGCAGACCCGCCCTTCCCTGCACGACATCTTCGTGCGCATTGCCAAGCCCGAGCCGGAGGACGGGGAGGTTTCGCCGTGAACAAGATGCTGCTCATCGCCCGCAACGAGTTCCTGGCTTTTGTCCGCTCCAAGGCTTTCATCATCAGCGTGCTCTTTGCGCCAGCCATGCTGGGCGCCTCCATACTCATCCAAAAGGCCGCGCGAGACCACGTGGACATCACCGAGCGGCGCTTTGCCATCATCGATGCTTCCGACCAACTGGCCGCCGCACTCGAGGCCGCCGCACTCGCCCGCAACGCCGAGGTTGCGGGCACGGATACACGCGCGCCATTGGCAGGCCCGTACACTCCGGAGATTGCCACAGGCAATTCGCTGCCGGCCTTGCGATTGGAATTATCCGAGCGCGTCCGCGCCGGCAACCTGTTTGCCTTCATCGAAATCCCCGCCAACATTTTGCAAACCAACGCGCCGCCGGATGCCGTCCTTTATTATTGTGACGAACCCACCGCCCGCGGCCTGCCACAATGGTTGCGCCAAACCCTCACCGCCGAGGTGCGAGACCGGCGCTTTGCCGGGGCCCACATTGACCCCGCCACGCGCCTGGTATTCCGGCAGCTTGACATCCCGGTGAACCTCGAGAAAGTGGGCCTTGTGGAACGGGACGCAGCATCCGGCCACATCCAGGACGCGCAAAGGATCGACAAGGTCCGCGCCATCCTCGTGCCGGTGGCTTTGATGATCCTGATGTATGTCATTGTGCTCACCAGCACGCCCAACATCCTCAATTCCGTGCTCGAGGAAAAAATGAGCCGGATCAGCGAGGTGCTGCTCGGCTCCGTGTCGCCCACGCAGCTGATGCTCGGCAAGCTCTTCGGCTGTCTCTGGATTGCCGGCATTCTCGCACTGCTTTACTTCGGCAGCGCGCTCGGTGCTGCGCATTATCACGGCTATGGAGACGCCGTGCCGCCCGGGCTCATTGCATGGTTCGCCGCGTATCTTTTGCTGGCCATTTTCTTTTACGGCTCACTCTTCATCGCCATCGGCGCGGCCTGCACAGACATCAAGAGCGCGCAGGCGGCCATGATGCCCGTGATGATGCTGGTGATCATGCCTCTGATGGCCTTCCCCATTATCGTGGAAAACCCTAACGGCACTCCCGCCACGGTGCTGTCCCTGTTCCCCCCGGCCACGCCGCTACTGATGACCCTGCGCCTAGCGCTCCAGCCCGGGCCACCGGTGTGGCAGCCTGTCCTTGCGCTTGGGATGACCCTTGCCAGCACCTTCGCAATCACTTGGGCGGCGGGCAAGGTCTTCCGCACGGGGATCCTGATGCAGGGGAAATCTGCCAGCCTCCGCGAAATGTTGCGCTGGGTTTGGGCGAAATAATCAGGCGATAATTTCACGCACAACTTTCCCGTGCACATCCGTCAACCGAAAGTCACGGCCGGCATGGCGGAAGGTCAATTGCTCGTGGTCGAACCCCATCAGATGCAGGATCGTCGCGTGCAAATCGTGCACGTGCATTTCCTGGTCCACCGCCTTGAAGCCAAACTCATCCGTGGCTCCGTGGGTCATCCCGCCGCGCACACCGCCGCCGGCCAGCCACATGCTGAAGCCGTGGTGATTGTGGTCGCGCCCGTTGATCTTGCCTGCGTTGCTGCCCGCCTTGGGCAGCTCCACCGTGGGCGTGCGGCCGAACTCGCCGCCCCAGATCACCAGGGTTTCCTCCAGCAACCCGCGCGACTTGAGGTCGGACAACAGCGCCCCAATCGCCTGGTCACATTGGTGGGCGAGGTTTCGATGATTCACTGCAATGTCATCGTGATTATCCCATGGCTGACCATCGCCGTGCCAAACCTGCACGTATCGCACGCCTCGCTCGACCAGCCTGCGGGCGATCAAAATTTGTCGCGCCTGAGTGCCTTCGCCATATTGTTTGCGCACGGATTCCGGTTCGCGGGAAATATCAAACGCATCGCTCGCCTCCATTTGCATTCGATAGGCGAGTTCAAAGGAATGAATGCGCGCCTCAAGTTGCGCCTCGTTTTGCCTCGCCTTGGCATGGCGTTCGTTCATTCGACGCAGCAAATTCAATTGCCGCCGTTGCTGTTCCAATGTGAGGCGCGGATTGCGGATGTGCTGAATAAGATCCTCCACCTTTCGCTTGCGGGTATCGATGTAGGTGCCCTGGAATGCGCCGGGCAAAAACGAGCACTGCCAGTTTTGTGATTCCTGGATGGGATAGCCCGGGCACATGGCAATGAAGCCGGGCAGGTTCTGATTTTCCGTGCCCAACCCGTAGGTGAGCCACGACCCCACGCTCGGTCGCGTGAGGATGGATTCTCCACAGTTCATGAGCATCAGCGAGGGCTCGTGGTTTGGCACCTCGGCACGCAGGCTGCGCAGCACGCAAATGTCGTCCATGTACCTGGCGGTATGCGGGAAAATTTCGCTCACCGGCAAACCGCTTTGACCGTGCCTCGTGAATGTGTATGCCGAAGGCAAAGCCGCTCCGGTCTTGCGTTCGGTGGGCAAATTGGGCATCGGCAACATTTTGCCAGCATACTTTGCGAGTAACGGTTTGGGGTCAAACGTGTCCACATGCGATGGTCCGCCGTTCATGAACAAGTGAATCACCCGCTTGGCGCGTGGCCGGAAGTGGGGGGCCTTGGGTGACAAGGGGTTTGCCTGCGCCAACACGCTGCCGAACCCCAACGCGCCGAGCCCCATGCCCGCGCGCGCAAGAAAATCGCGCCGAGTGTAGGCGAGGTGATTCGGGTTAAATGAATGATTCCCCACGGGCCAATCATCCCGGCCGCGCGACGAAATGTCGACCTTTACTGCTGCACAAAGTAGCTCAGGTTTTCCAACTCGATGGCCATGTTGACGTTGTTGACCGTCACCTCATCGGGCACCTGCAAGACGGTGGGCGCAAAATTCATGATGCCCGTCACGCCCGCCTCCACGAGGTCATTGGTCACCTTCTGAGCTTCCTCCGGCGGCACGCACAGGATCGCCATGTGCACGTGGTTTTCGCGGATGTATTCGCTGAGTTCTTCCATCGGCAACACAGGCTGCTTCACCCGCTTTTCCCGCTGGCGATCCGGCTGCACATCAAACGCGGCATGCACGCCAAACCCCTCCTTTTCAAAACCGCGATAAGAGAGCAGCGCCTTCCCCAGGTTTCCCACGCCCACCAAAACCACCGGCTGCAAATGATCCGTGCCCAGCAAGTCGGCGATCATCTGGATCAGCTGCTCAACATCGTAGCCCAGCCCACGTGTGCCGAACTGTCCGAAGTATGCCAGATCCTTGCGTAACTGCGGCGACTTCACGCCTGCGGCCCCCGCCAAGGCCTCGCTGCTTACCGTGTGAATTCCATTGGCCAGCAACCGCTGCAGGCAGCGCGTGTATATTGATAGCCGATAGACCGTCTTGCGCGGGATCTCCGGGCGCGCATTGCGCCCATTTTTTTTAACAGCCATCGCGCAAGTTATCCCCGCCGGAGGCGCGGGAGGTCAAGGCAAATGCCTAATCCACAAACCCAAATTCGTTGGACAACAGCAACGTCTGCGCCAGTTGACTGAATGCAAGGTTTTGTTCCTTGGCCGGCAGTGCATTGAGAAATTCCAATGCCTCGACAATCTCCGCTTTCGTGGGATTGCGCTGAAGAATTTTCTGATACAACACTTTCACCTGCGCCTGCGCCATCGGTGCGCGCAATGCCATGGCTTTGAGAATCTTTTCTGATTGCGCAAGGAGGAAAGGGCTGTTCATCAAAAACAATGCCTGTTGGGGCACCGTGTTTTTAAATCGTTTCGGGCAATGGGCATCAGGGTTGGCAAAGTCAAATGTGCGAAACAGTGCGGGCAGATTTTGGCGGTCGATGAATCCATACAACGTACGGCGCGGCGTGGTGGGGTGCCTGGCAATATCCACAGGGCGGCCGCCTAATGTGAGATCAAGCTGGCCGCTCGCCTGTAATATGCCGTCGCGCAGGGCCTCAAAAGTGAGCCGTTGCCGGTTCATTTTCCACAACAATGTGTTGGCGGGATCGGAACTAAGATTCTTTGCCCGGTCATTACTGGACTGTTGATACGCGGCTGAATGCATGATGTTTCGATGCAGTTTTTTGATGGACCATCCCTCGGCCACGAAGCGCGCCGCCAACCAATCCAGCAACAGTGGATGCGAAGGCGGCTGGGCGCGCAATCCAAAGTCACTGGGCGTGGCCACCAATCCGCGCCCGAAATGGTGCGCCCACACGCGGTTTACCAGCACGCGCGCGGTGAGGGGATTTTTGGGATCCGCAATCGCCTGCGCCATCTCCAGGCGGCCGCTGCCTTTGGCAAAGGGCTTGCGATCGGGCGTGAGGTGACCGAGGAATTGCCGCGGCACCTTGGGCCCGCGGTTGCCGCGACTGCCTCGTACATAAATATACGGCTCCACCGCGCGCGGCTTGTCCAGTATCACATGCGCACGTGGCGGCGCACCCGGATGCGTGGCGGCGAGCTTGCCCAGATTGCTGCGCAGATTTTGCAGTTTATTGCGTTGGCCAAAAAGGAGACTGTTTTGATCTCCCTCCGCCAATGTCTCGGGAACATTGGCCGGCGTATCCTTCGCGTGCAGTACCATTCGAATCGCCTCCCAATTTGCATCAGGCAATCCGGCGGCTTTCGGGTTGTTTTTGCGAAGCGTGTTCCACCGGCGCTCCACTTCGGCAAACAGGTCACTATAAATTTTTATCTGCGCCTTGCGGTTTTCCGCGCGTTTGACCAATGGATTCCCCTGCCCTTCCAGGCCGTGCCACGCGAGAAACACCGGATGCTTTTCCGCCTTCCATTTTGCCAACGCGCGCTGCCAGTTCAATGCAGCGATGATGTTGAGCTTTCGTTTGGTGAGCAGTTGAACAGCGGCATCCTTTTTGAGCTGGGTTGTTTGCACATCGTGAACCGCCCCGAGATATTCGCCCGCGCGGCGGCGCAATTCCGCGCGGCCTTTGGCGTACGTGTCTCGGATTAATTGATCGATGACAGCTTGTTGGCGCTGCCTTTCTTTCAAATAATCCGGGTGCCTTGGCGGCAGCGATCCTTTCCCGAGCAAAGGCAGCACCTTCGGCTCGTAACTGCTGGCGAACACTCCATGCAATGAATAATAATCGGCGGTGGGGATGGGATCGTACTTGTGATCGTGGCAGCGCGCACAGGTGATCGTGAGCGCCATGAATCCGCGCGTGACCACGTCGATGCGGTCGTCAATGATGTCATCCTCCCGATTGAGAAAACGGCGACCCAAGGAAAGGAAGCCCATTGCTGCCAGCGGACGTTTGTCTTCGCCAAGTTCAAGCTGGTCGGCGGCAATTTGTTCGAGGATGAAGCGATTGAACGGGAGGTCTTCATTGAAGGCGCGGACGACATAATCTCGGTACGTGTACGAATAGGGATACAGCCGGTTCACGCCCACGCCCACATAGCCCTTGTTATCGGCATAACGCGCCACATCGAGCCAATGCCGTGCCCAACGCTCTCCATATTGCGGCGAGGCCAGCAAACGATCGACAAGCTTGCGCCACGCATCCGGTGAATCATCCGCTTCAAATTGTTGCACCTCCGCAAAGGCGGGGGCCAGTCCGGTGAGATCGAGATAAGCACGTCGAATCAATGTGCGGCGATCGGCTTGCGGGGATGGTTTCCATCCACGCTTTTCCAATCGCGCCAGCACAAATTGATCCACTGGTGTTTGCGCCCATTTTTTGTTTTTCACCACGGGCGATACGGGCAGGACCACGGGTCGAAATGCCCAATGATCCGAAACCGCTTGTCCGCTGGAAAGCGGCGGCGACGCTCCGAGAACCGGCAGGCCACCCAGCAACCATGCCGCCAATGAAGTTTTTAGAATGGTCTTCATTCCAGTAATCGCACCACCGCCTTGGCCGCGCGCTGGGCGGCGCCCTTTTGCCCAAGGGTTTGGGCGATTTGATTGAGATCCTTGCGAAGGGTTTTGCGCCGATCGGGGTCGTCCAGAAACTGCCTGGCTTCACGCGCAAGATTTTTTGAGTTAGCCGCGCCTTGGATGAATTCTGGAAACACTTCGCGCTCCGCCAGGACATTGGGCATCGCGATGTGTTTTACTTTCACAAACAAGCGGCCAATGAGGTAAGTGAGCCAGGAGGTCTTGTACAGTACCACCGTGGGCACGCGGAACCACGCGCACTCCAGCGTGACGGTGCCGGATGAGGCGATGGCCACATCGGCCTCGGCAAGCGCCCCGTGCAGACCGCCGATACGGAGATCCCAATCGGCCACGGCGGGGGTCAGGAGGCGGGCCTGTGCGGCGAGGGATTCATTCGGGAGCACCATCATTGGCTCCACGTTTAGCTTGCGCGCAACGGCGGCCATTGTGGGGAGGTGGCGGGTGATTTCCTTGGCGCGGCTGCCGGGAAGCAGTAGTAGGCGCGGCGGGTCATGCAGCTCATCCGGCTCGCGAAAATCAAGGCCGGGATATCGGTCACACAATGGGTGGCCAACAAACTCCACGGGCAAACCGGGCGCGCGTTTTGCGTACCATTCTTTTTCAAACGGAAAAATCGCGAGCAGCAAATCAACGTCCCGGGCAATTTGATGTACGCGGGAGGAGTGCCACGCCCAGAGTTGCGGGCTGATGTAATAAATAATGCGCGGCCGCCAATTAGTGCCCGCGGCGCGCTGGCGCAGGGCGCGCACGAAACGGAGATTGAAACCGGGGTTGTCGATGCAAATGATGGCATCGGGTTTGCGCTCGAAGGCGAGGTCAAGGAGTTGATCAAAAAAGCGCTTGAACTTCCCATAGTTGCGAATGGCCTCCCAAATGCCAACCACCGCGTGCTCGGTCAAATCAATCGCGAGGTCAACGCCGGCCTCCTGCATCTTGGGGCCGCCCGCGCCAAAGGCTTCCACTTCGCCGGATTCGGAACGCAGGGCATTAAGTAACTCAACCGCCAGTGTATCGCCACTGGTTTCGCCAGCCATGAACATGAGGCGGCGGGCACTCATTTGGTTTCAAGATTTTGAATTTGCCGCGTGATTTCCAGTGCCACGTCCAGCGCGCGTTTGGCGGATTCCCCGCTTACCTTGGGCGTCTGCTGTTCGCGCACGCATTGGGCGAAGTGCCGCAGCTCTTGCAGCAAGGGATCATCCTTTTCAATCGGCACCGGCTCGCGCACCACACGTTTGCCGCCGAACTCGCTCACGATGGCGGTGTCCTTCGCGCGCAATAGTTTTTTCCACAAGCTGGACTCCGCCTCGCCATCACGCGCGATACGATAGATGAAGCCCTCCTGCCGCCGGTAGTCCAGCGACACATAGCTCGTCGTTTCACCGCCGCTGAACACACGGATTTTGCGCATGCTCTCGGGGCTCACACGACTGGCAGTGAGGTTGGCCACGCATCCGTTTTCAAACTTGAGACGTGCATTGGCGATGTCCTCCGAGTTGCTCAGCACGGACACGCCCACGCCGTCGACCGATTGCAACGGTGAATCTACAAAGGCCAGCACGATGTCGAGATCATGAATCATAAGATCCAAAACCACACCGATGTCGAGGCTGCGCTTTGGATAAGGCGAGAGCCGATGGGTTTCAATAAAGCGCGGTTTGCGCGCAACGTTTTGCAAGTAATCAAAAACCGGATTGAAGCGCTCGATGTGGCCGACCTGAAGCACGCAGTTTTTTTCGCGCGCGAGCTGCACTAGCTCGGCGGCTTGCGCGGCGGTGTCGGTCATTGGCTTCTCGACGAGCACGTGGCGCCCCTCGCGCAGGAATTCACTGGCCAGGTCAAAATGCGTGAATGTGGGCGTGACAATGTTCACCGCCTCTGCAGTCTCCATCGCCGCCTTCACGGAGGGAATCACGGGCACCCCATATTTTGCTGCGATGGACTTGGCCCGTGCCGTATCGGCATCGAACAGTCCGACGAAATCCACCACGCCTTCACTTGCCAATCCGGCGTAATGTTTTGCGTGATGCTGTCCCAGCGAGCCTACGCCCAGCACCGCCACTTTCAATGCATCCGACACGCGGGGAGGTTCGGGGTTCTTGGGATTTCGTTCAAGGTTAACCTTGAATGCCACCCCACAAAGGCCGAATCTCCGCCGGTGAACAGCCCCAAAACCAGCGACCCTATGCGCATCACCGTGCTCGGCGCGGGCGCGTGGGGCACCACTCTGGCCAAAACCGCCCACGAGGCTGGGCACTCGCTGACGCTTTGGGGCCACCCCGAACGCCTCGCGGCGATGGCATACCGAAAGGAAAATGCTGAATATCTCCCCGGCATCCCCCTGCCCGAATCTTGGCGGCTGGAGGCCGACTGGGAAAAGGCGCTCAAAGATGCCGAAGCGGTCATCGTTGCCATCCCGTCTGCGTCTTTCCGTGCGGTGGCCAGTGGGTTGGATGGATTTGATGGCATAGCCGTCACGGTCACCAAGGGCATTGAACACAAGACCGGCCTCACGATGGGCGGCATCCTGAAGGAAACCGCGCCGGAAGCGGTGGTGGTCGCATTGTCCGGCCCCTCA
>CAZJRV010000030.1:16357-17624 GCA_964548235.1 uncultured Verrucomicrobiota bacterium | reverse complement strand
TGGGCGGCCTGTGGGTGGATTACAATTTGATGAGCAACGTGCCCGGCCTGTACGTGATTGGTGAGGCCAACTTTTCCGACCACGGCGCCAACCGGCTTGGTGCCAGCGCATTGATGCAGGGGTTGGCGGACGGTTACTTTGTTTTGCCCTACACCATTGGCCAGTATCTCGCGGACGTGGGCCCGGATGATCGGCCCAGCGCGGACGGCAGCGAGTTTATCGGAGTGGAAGAGGAAGTGCGCGGGCGCATTGACCGTATGCTGTCGATCAAGGGCAAGCGCACGCCGACGTCGTTTCACCGCGAGTTGGGGCAGATCATGTGGGACAAGTGTGGTATGGCGCGCAACGCCGCCGGACTGGAGAAAGCCATCAAAACGATTCCCGAATTGCGCGAAGAGTTTTGGCAAAATCTCAATGTGCCCGGCGAGAATGGGTCATTGAACCAAAGCCTCGAACTGGCCGGGCGCGTCGCGGACTTTCTCGAGTTTGGCGAATTGATGTGCCGCGACGCGCTGCAACGCGCTGAATCCTGCGGCGGCCACTTCCGTACCGAGCACCAAACCGAGGAAGGCGAGGCCAAGCGCGATGACGAGAATTTCTCCTTCGTCGGCGCGTGGGAATACAAAGGCGAAGGCAACGCCCCTCAACTGCACAAGGAAAACCTCCAGTACGAGGAGGTGAAAATGACCCAGCGGAGTTACAAATAATGAACCTCAACCTCAAAGTTTGGCGTCAAGACAACGCGGAAGACCGCGGCAGATTTGAGGAATACCATGCCCTCAACATTAGCCCGGATATGTCGTTTCTGGAAATGCTCGACGTGGTGAATGAAGGGCTCGTTGCGGAAGGCATTGAACCGATCGCGTTTGATTCCGATTGCCGAGAAGGCATTTGCGGTACGTGCTCGATGGTCATCAATGGCGCGGCACACGGCGGGCAACAGGGCACCACGGCGTGCCAGCTGCACATGCGGCATTTCAGCGATGGCATGACCATCACCATCGAGCCCTGGCGCGCGACAGCGTTTCCGGTGCATCGCGATTTGGTGGTGGACCGAACGGCGTTCGATCGCATTCAGCAGAAAGGCGGTTTCATCAGCGTCCGTACCGGCAGTGTGCCCGATGCCAATGCCATCCCCGTGCCGAAAGACGATTCAGATCTGGCAATGGACGCCGCGCAATGCATTGGCTGCGGCGCGTGCGTGGCGGCGTGCAAAAACGCCAGCGCGATGTTGTTCGTGGCAGCAAAGGTTTCCCATCTCAGCCTC
>CAZJRV010000030.1:0-16347 GCA_964548235.1 uncultured Verrucomicrobiota bacterium | reverse complement strand
AACTGCACGGTCACCGGCTCGTGCGAGGCGGCGTGTCCGAAGGAAATCTCGCTGGACTTCATTGCGCGGATGAATCGCGAGTACGGTCGCGCCTTGATCAAGAAAGGCACGGTCTAGTTTTTCATCGTTTACCGTTGCCAACCGGCGGGTTTGGCGTAGCCTTTGAGCACGCCTATGAAAACTCCCGCTTTCCCCCAGATGAACCGCCGCCAGTTTGCCGTTCGCACGGCGGCGGCTTCGCTTGCGTTTCCCGCCATCCTTAAGGCGAAGGATACCCAGAAGAAAATCGTGACCGGCGTGATTGGACTCAGTCGCGGGATGAGTCACGCGGTGAAATATCTTGAGGCGTCCAACTGTGAGGTGGCGTATTTGTGCGATGTGGACAGCCGCCGAATTGCCAGTGGAATGAATCGCACCAAGACTTCGCTGGCGAAGTTTCCGCAGACGAAGGATCCGCAGGGCGTGGATGATTTTCGGCGCATTCTGGATGACAAGTCGATCGATGCGGTGTCCATTGCCGCGCCAAATTTTTGGCACACGCCGATGGCCATCCTCGCGATGGAGGCGGGCAAGCACGTGTACGTGGAGAAGCCGGCCAGTCAAAACGCACACGAGGCGGAGCTGATTGTTGCCGCCGCCAAGAAATACAAAAAGAAGGTGCAGATGGGAAACCAGCGGCGCAGCCAGCCGGGCATCATCGAGGGCATCGAGCGCGTGAAGGCCGGCGAGATTGGGCAGCCGACCTTTGCGCGCTGCTACTATGGCGGCAGTCGCGGCAGCATTGGCAAAGGCAAGTTTGTGAAGGTGCCCGAGTGGCTCGGCAAAAAGGGCTGGGAACTCTGGCAGGGCCCGTGCCCGGACCGGCCGTACAAGGATAACCTCGTGCATTACAACTGGCACTGGCACTGGCTTTACGGCGGCGGCGAAATGCAAAACAACGGCCCGCATTTTTTGGACGTGGCCCGCTGGGGATTGGAGGTGGATTATCCCAAGCGCGTGACAATGAACGGCGGGCGCTACCATTTTGATGACGACCAGGAAACGCCCGACACCGCGTACGCCACGTATGACTTTGGCAAGGTGGGCATTAGCTGGGACCAGAGCAGTTGCCATCGCCGCAAGCCGGAGTCGCAATCGTTCGTCACGTTTTACGGCGAGAACGGTCAGCTGGAAATCCACGGTGCGGGCTACAAGCAGTTCGACAAGGCTGGCAAGGAGGTGAAGGCCAATCCTGGCAAATGGGATGACGGCTTCCATTTCGGAAATTTCCTGAATGCCATCCGCACCGATGAGCCTCTCAACTCCGAGATTGCCGATGCCCAGATCAGCACCCAACTCACCCACCTCGGCAACATCGCCCACCGCACCACCGGCGCAATCGATGTGGATCCCAAGACCGGGAAGATCACCGGCAACACCGAGGTCACCCAAAAATACTGGGCCCGCGAGTACCGTAAGGGGTGGGAGCCGAAGGTTTAGTTTTCAGACACGGAATGCACTGATTTTCACGGATCTAAAAATCTGTGTTCACCTGTGAAATCTGTGTCTCACGCTTCCAAGTCATTCAACTGCCCTTGGTAGGGCCAATCCTCTGGGGTTTCCACGTGGCCGTGGCGGATGGGGTTTTGTTGGGTGTACTCCCATTTGGCGGCGTACTCGTCGTGGTTGTGGAGGGGGGTGTCGCAATAGTTGCGGGCCCATTCCCACGGCTTGGTGAAGTTGGCGGTGCGGAAGTGGCTTTGCCAAAATCGAACCCAATGGTCGAGGTTCACGTGGGCAAGGTGTGGGGCGCAGAACAGATGCACGTGATCGGGCATCAGCAAATAATGGCCGACCATCCACGTGTCTGCCTCCTCCCAAGCGGCAAGCAGGGCTTGATGGGCATCGGGCTGGGCGAGCCAAGGCTGGTTGTTCTTGGTGCTAACGGTGAGGCGATAGATGGAAGGGGTTCCCTCTCGGGAAAACACCTTGCGCGCAGATCGCGGGCAATCAGTGGGGAGCGTGGTGGAATAAGTCATGCCGGTAATATGACACAGCTTTGGGCGTTGCGCGAGGGGAGAGACACGGATTTCCACGAATTCTGATTTTTAATCAGTGTTCATCCGTGTAATCCGTGTCAAAAACTACGCCACCGCTTCCACGCAGCGGGTGCAGCACTCGGGGTGAGCTTCGTGCTGGCCGACGGTTTCTTCCCAGCGCCAGCAGCGGGTGCACTTGGCGCCTTCGGCCTTGGTGACCGTGCAGGTGATCGTCTCGGCATTGGGATCGGCCACAAGGTGAAGCTGGGAGACGTTGATCAACTCGCGCAGGGTCTCGGCGTTGGCTTGGGCGGTCTCAAGTTCGTCCGGCTTGGCGGTAAGGGTGACGCGGGCCTCGAGAGCTTTGCCGATGAGTTTTTCCTGCCGCGCCTTTTCCAATTCCGCCAAGGCAGGCTCGCGAAGTGCGAAGAGATTTTGCCACGCGGCGCGTTCATCGTCAGAGAGGCTCAGCGATTCCCTGGGCCAATCGGCGAGGTGCACGGAGTCAGCCTTTTCAGTGGGAGTGCCTGGCAGGAATTCCCAAGCCTCCTCGGCAGTGAACACGCAGATCGGGGCCAGCATTCGTGTGAGGCCGGCGCAAAGCTGAAGAAGAGTGGTTTGCGAGGCGCGCCGGCGCGGGGCATCGGCGGCATCGGTGTAGAGCCGATCCTTCACGCAGTCGTGATACACCGAGGAAAGTTCCACGGACACAAACTGGCTGATGCGTTGGTACACCACGTGATACTCGAATTGCTCGTACGCCGCGGTGACATCACGTTGCATCACGGCGAATTGATCCAGAATCCAGCGATCCAGAGGCGTGAGATCGGCATCGGCCACGGTGTGTTGGGCCGGGTCAAAATCGTACAGATTGCTAAGCTGATAACGCAGGGCATTGCGCAGGTTGCGGTAAGTCTCCGCCACCTTCTTGATGCGCTCATTGCTGACGGTGATGTCGTTGCGGAAATCCTGCGAGGCCACCCACAGGCGGACGATATCCGCGCCGTACTCACCGATGTACGCCTCGCTGGTCTGCGGTTTGGCATAACCGCCTTGGCCCTGTTTGCTCTTGGAAATCTTTTCACGATCGGCATCGACCATAAACCCGTGGGTGAGCACGGTCTTAAACGGCGGCGCACCATTGCCCGCCAGCGAAAGCAGCATTGAGCTTTGGAACCAGCCGCGATGCTGGTCGCTGCCCTCGAGGTAAATATCCGCCACACCCTCGCACGCCAATTCCTCGCGTTGCATCAGCACCGCGCGCGAACTGGAGCCGGAATCGATCCAGACATCGAGAGTGTCGGTGGATTTGGCGGTGGGCGTTACGCCGGTCCAATCATCCGGGCAAACCTCGGCCCAAAGCGCGGCGGTATCACGCTCGAACCACACGTTGGAGCCGTGTTGCTCGATGAGGTCAGCGGTTTTGCGGACGATGCGCTCGTCGAGGATTGGCTCAGTGCCTGCGTAAAATGCCGGGATCGGCACGCCCCACGTGCGTTGGCGGCTGATGCACCAGTCGGGGCGGGATTCCACCGCACCTTGGATGCGCGCCTTGCCCCAGTCGGGCACCCAGTTGACTTGGTCGATTGTCTGGAGCGCGGTTTGGCGGAAGCCTTCGTGGTCCACATTGATGAACCACTGGTCCATCCCGCGAAAAATCACCGGCGTCTTGCTGCGCCAACAATGCGGGTAGCTATGCGAGTAATTTTCCTGATGCACGAGCGCAGACTTCGCGCGCAGCAACTCCAACACCGCCTCGTTGGCTTCGCTTTTGCCTTTCTTTTCGAGAATGGATTTGCCTAGCAACTCCGCGGGCATTTGTTCGGCCACGGGGAGGTCGTCGGTGTGGGCGAATTTTCCGTCGTCATCGACCGGGCAATAAATCGGCAGTCCATTGGCTTTACCGAGATGATAATCATCCATCCCGTGCCCGGGTGCCACGTGCACGAAGCCGGTGCCGGTGCTGTTTTCCACAAAATTATCGCCGGCAAACAGCTTCGCCGTTCTGTCGATGAACGGATGCCGGTATTCCAGCGCGCCGACCGCTTCGCCACTGAGCGATTCGATTTCTTCAAATCCATCCCAGCCGCAAGTCTCCGCCACCTTCGGCAGCAGCGTGCTCTCGACAATGTACGCCTCGCCATTGACGCGTACTTTTTTGTACGTGAATCGCGAGTTGTACGCCACGGCAAGATTGGCCGGTAACGTCCACGGCGTGGTGGTCCAGATGATGAGGTGCGTGCCTTCCTCATCCGCCACGGGGAATTTCACAAACACACTTTGGCTGATGTGATCGGCATACTCCACCTCCGCTTCGGCCAGCGCCGTGCGGCAGGGGATGCTCCAGTAAACGGGCTTCTTGCCGCGGTACACAAAGCCCTTCTCGACGATGTCCGCAAAGAGCCGCAGCTCCTCAGCCTCGTATTTTTTATCGAGCGTGAGGTAGGGATTCTCCCAATCGCCAAATACACCGAGGCGCTTGAACTGGGTGCGCTGGATGTCGATGTACTTTCTGGCGTACGTCTCGCAGGCGGTGCGAATCTCGGCGGCAGTTGCGTCCGAACGGTTTTCCTTTCGGAATTCCTGCATCACCTTGAACTCGATGGGCAACCCGTGGCAATCCCACCCTGGCACATACGGCACATTCCGTCCGCGCATCGTCTGGAATTTCAGGATGAAATCCTTGAGCGTTTTATTGAGGGCCGTGCCAATGTGCACGTCGCCATTGGCAAAGGGCGGGCCGTCGTGGAGGATAAATGTTTCGTCGGCTTGCGCGTGCCGGTCGCGGATTTTTTGGTAAATGCGGTCAGCGGTCCATTGCTCGAGGCGCTCGGGCTCGCGCTGCACCAGGCCGGCTTTCATCGGGAAACCCGTCTTTGGCAAATTGAGTGTGTCTTTGTAATTCATGCCCGGCAATGATTGGCAAAGGGCGGGACGCTATCAATCGCGCGCGGGTGTGTCAAAGCTTCACACGTTCGATTTCGAGCAACTTCACCTTCCAATGCATGCCGCCGGAGAAGCCGGTGAGGCTGCCATTGGCACCCACGACCCGATGGCAGGGGATGAGCACGGGGATCGGATTGGCCCCGCAGGCGCCGCCGATGGCGCGTGCAGCCTTGGGTCGACGAATGGCGCGGGCGAGTTCGCCGTAGCCGCGCGTGCAGCCGGCGGGAATGCGCAGCAGCGCGCGCCAGGTTTGTTGTTGAAACAGCGTGCCTGCGGAAAGATCTAGCGGCGGCAGGTGTTCAGGTGTTTTGCCGGCGAGTATGGTCTGGAGCGCGGCAGAGGTTTGTCGCAGCCATTTTTTGGGCGGCACGATGGGGTCGGCGATGGGATCGGCCTTGGCTTTAGGGAATTGCAATCGAGCGAGGCCGTGTTCGGTAAACTGTGCGCGGAATTTTCCGAGTGGCGTTTCGATGAACATGGCAGACATTCCGGGACGCTACCGATTGCGGGTAGTGCAGCAAGGGAAAAAATCTACAGTTGCGGGATGAGCAGGCTGAGCACGGTCCAAAGCATTCCGAGCAGTACGAGGGCGAGGAGGATGAAGCGATTGCGTGCCACACGCTCTTCACTTCGCAGGGTGCGGTAGCCGTAATTGCGACCGGCAGCAAGATAGGTGACGAGCTTGTCGTTGCTGGAGGGTTCGCTCGCGGATTGATGTGTTACGCGAAGCCACCATCCGGCGAGGTCGAACTTGCGCATCCCTTGATCGTTGAGAAGACCCGGGCAATCCGGATCGGTTGCGGGTGGCAAGGAGTGGCTAAGTTCTTCGTCTGCGCGAAGAATCGGATCAGCCGGGAGATAGGGTGTCTTGGCCAGAACCGATTGGATATGGTGCGGGTCGGCAAGCGCATTGGCACTGTGGAGTTGTTTCAGCTGCGCTTCCACCACGGCAATCTCGCGGTGCAGTTCATGTGCGCGGGCGGTCATGGGATCGGTTTTGCGCTTGAACCATCCCATGGAATTATCCCCGCAACAGCAGCACGGCGGTGATCACCGCGCCGATCAAGAGCACCGGCCATGTGAGGGCGAAGCCCCACAGGCAGAGTTGCTTGAAACTCGCCGGCATGGGCAGGCCGGTTTGGGCCGGTTGAACCGGAGCGATAATTCCCGGATTGTCTTCTTCACGCACACCACTGAGCAGCATCCATTTCTGGCGCGCGGAGTTCAATTCCATTCGGGCGTTTTCGATGGTGGTTAAGTTGCGGGTAAGGAGCACTTTCCAATCCTCGTCATGGGTGTCCACCTCCAGCAGCGCGTCCACCTTGCCCAGCGCATCGCGCAGATCGTCCATCGTGCGCGCCATTTGCTCGGCATCGCGCTGGGCATTCTGCTGCGCCTCCTCCAGCAAACCCAAGCTGCGCGTGAGTTCTTGCAGCATCTCCTCGCGGCCGGTTTGGAATTCCGAAAACCGTCGGCGCGATTCCTCCACGGTGGCCTTTTCCCGTTCCAGCTTTTCGCGTGCGCGATTCAGGTCCGCCAGCTTGGATTGCAGGCTCGAAGCCTGAGTATCCAATTCCTCGCGATCGTCTTTTACCAAAGTAGCGCCTTTGGTCGTAGCGGGAAAATCCTCCTCCAACAAATCCGGCCCATCGAAAACAGCCATGAGGAAAAGCTACGGAAAAAAAGCACCGGTGTAAAGCCTAGGTTGCAAACGGAATGGGTGCCCGGCTGTCCCGCAGGTCAGTGCTCGAATTTTTTCACGCGGTTCAGCGCATAGCTCAACGGGCCGAGGCCGACGATGGTTGAGAATACGAGGAACATGCCGAGATAAATCATGCGGATTTCCATCGGGTGCCTGCCAAAGACCTGCCAGGGCGATCCGAATGGTGAGCCCGCGCCCAGCAGCATCACCGCCAGGCCGATGTACACGAAGCTGAGCACGAGGCAAAACGTGCCACCAAAACCCGCGACGATTTTGCTTGGGTTATCCTCTTTTAGATTGGGGTACATCACTCCCATGCCCACCGCGAGACCGTTCAGGGCCACGGCCATGATGGAGATGGTGCCCATGAAAAACACTACCTGGCCCAAAGGCAGCTGCAGCATGCGGCATGAAAACCAGATGAGCGGCAGGCTAATTAGTAAGGAAATGGCCGAGGCGAGCACGAACTTTACCTTTACCACGCGCGAAAGGCCCAATGGCGAAAGACCCACGATCCAAAGCCGTTTGCCTTCCAGCGAGAATTGCGGATACACAAAACGCGTGGTCAACGTGGCGAGGTTCAGCGCGCAGGCGGCGAGGTTCATAAAGCTGACCAGTTTAAAAAAGTAATCGCCACCAAACCGGCCGCCGGTGAACAGCGAAGTGAACTGCTCGGTAAAGAATCGAAGATTTAAAATGTACACGCCGAGGATGCCGAAGAGGATGAGCGATTGCCCCCATTGCGCGGTGTCGCGCCAAAACATTCGGATGTCTTTCAGCAATACCGCCAGCACATCAGAAGGCAGGCCGGGGATTTTTTTGAACAAGCGCTCAGCCAATCCAGCTTCGTACCTGAACACATTTCGTTTCTTCTGCCAGCGCTCGAACCACGTTTCGAATCGTGCCGAAAGGTTCGTCTGCCAAATCGTGGTGGCCGCCTGCACCACGGCTGCGCCGAGCATCAGCCATGCGCCGATGCCAAGAAATTGCAATCCGGAAATGCCAAAAGCGCTTCCTCCGCCGGTACCATCGAGCCGGGCTAGCCAATGATTGCCCCCCGCCATAAACGCAATGAACAACCCAACCACCGCCGTGGCCGCGAGGAGATGGGATGCCCGGTTATTGAACACCCACGCTACTAGTGCCATGAATGGAATGGCCAGAAGCACCAGTGGCGACAGGGCAGCGGCTTGTGTGGGCGGCGGAGGCCGAGCGGCCACGGGGGTTTCCACGCGGCCGAGTTGCCAGTGTGTCCAGCCGAGTTTTTCGGTGGAATTGGTTCGCCACATTTGGAGGAGGTCAAAGCCGTGTATGCCCGTTTCTTCGTTAGGCGATTCGCCGGGCAGCGTGAGGCGGAGCGTTTCGCCTTCGCGCGCGAGGGTGCCTTGAAAATAATTTCCGTGATCAGTGATCCAAACTTTTTTCGCGGTGGGTTCGTTGTCGGAATCCACCAGCGGGATTTGTCGCCGGAGAAACAATCGGTGAGTTTGCCCGGGGGATGGATCAGCGGCGCCGGCCTTCGCGGGGAAAGCAATTGTGCGGCCATCCAGCTGAAGCGCGCCGATGGGGTGCAGCAGGATCACCTGTTTCGTTGGCAATGGAGCCAGCAGTGTGGCCTCTGGCTCGGCGGCAAAGTCAGCGGCGGCCCCGCGCAACAGGGTGCGGCCGCGGAGGAAGTCCAGCCCGGACAAGCTGGGGCGCAGGTTCGATTGCAAAAGATGGTCGAGATCCGGCCCCAATTGCCTCATCTCGCCTGAGCTGCTGCGGAGGTACAGGTTCCGGATTTCCGGTTGCAAATGGTACAGTACCCCTCGCGCCATCCGGGGCTCCAGTGCCGCCACTTGATTGGTGAGCCAGCGGCCCAATGCTTGGGTATCCACTTCATCGGACTTGCGTTGCGCGGCATAATGGGCCGATAGCGGGGCGAATTCTTCGCGCCAATGATTTTGCAGAGGCTGGAAATTGACCAGTGGCAAAAACCACGCCAGCAAAACCAATTGCGCGCTCAGGCGAGGCGCGTGGCGCATGGCGGTAGACCAATCGCCGGCAAGGCTGCCGCGGCTGAGTGTGGAGGAAAGCGAGGCATAAAAATGGCGGCCCGTTTTGGTGAAACCGAGAAAGCCAAAGAAGAGCACGTTGGACATCAGCACTGCGGCAAAGAAACCGGCCGCCGCGCGCGCGCCTTCCACCCAGTGCGTGAGCGTGCTGGATAGCCAATAGCTGGGCAGGAAGGGAAACTGCGCAATCTGGGTCTTGGCAAGCAGACGGTCGGTGAGATCGATGACCCGGGTTTCGAGTGTCTGTTCGCTGGCGGCCTCCGGCTGGAGGTACACCTTGACCGCATAACACATCGCCAGCAGCAGCAACACGGCGGTAACCTGAAATAGCGAGCGGTCAAGAAAACGCGCCATCGCCACGGCGATCCAGCAGCCGAACACCGCCGGCAACATGATGAACACCGCCACGAGCGGGGGCGTGAGCACATAAAAATACCAGTCGGCATGTTGATGAACGCCAAATGCGAGCAGCAGCGGCGCGACCAAAACGATAAATGCCCACGATGCAACCACGGCGGTCTCAATGAGTTTCCAGCGGAAAATGGACTGTGCGGGAATAGGGAGGGTGTTTAGGAAACGGGATTCCTCGTTTTTGAACATGTTTGTATAACCCACCACCACGTTGGAAAACAGCAGCAGCATAAAAAGAAAAGCGAAGAGTAAAAAGACGAGGCGTTCAATTAGGAGGTCGCCCAGTCCCGGAAATTTGGAAACGTACCGCAACCCGCCATAAAACATGCCGGCGGCGAGCAGCGGATAAAAGAGAAGGAAACCCACGATGAGTACGGAGAGAAAGCCTGAGCGTGAGCTGGCCTCCTTGAAGCGGCGCGCCGCTTGCGCGAGGTGCACACGCAGCAAAAGAATCAGCGGCGAGGCGAACCGGTTTCGGGCGGCGGGCAGGAATTCCATGGACATTGTCCCCGCTACCCCTGCTGGATTTGGCGTTGCATGCTCACGTCGGATTCCTCGCTGGTGAGGGCGAGGTAAGTCTCTTCCAGCACAGCCTTGCTGCGTCCGCTAATCGCGTGCAACTCTTCCTTGGTACCCACCGCGACAAGCTTGCCCATGTGAATGATGCCGATCCGGTCGGCTACTTCCTCCGCCACGCTGATTTGGTGGGTGGAGAGAAATACCGTCATTCCCTCGGCGGCCCGTTCGTTGAGGACTTCCTTTAAAATAAACTGGTGATGCGGATCAAGACCCACCATGGGCTCATCGAGTACGAACACTTCCGGCGCGTGCATGAGGGCGGACACAATGGCGATGCGTTGGCGTGTGCCGTGGCTGAGGCTCTCAATGCTTTTTTGCAAATACGGATCGAGGTTGAAACGCGGGATGAGTTCTCGCGTGCGTTCTTGAATTTGCGCCTCGTTCATGTGGAACAGCTGGCCGGTGAAGCGGAGAAATTCCCAGGGGGTGAGCTTGTCGTAAAGGAACGGAAAATCTGGAACGTAGGCGATGTGTCGGCGCACGGCGATGGGGTCGGTCTGCACGTCGATGCCGCACACGCGCACATTGCCGGCGTTGGGCTTGATGAGGCCCACAAGCATCTTGATGGTGGTCGTCTTGCCCGCGGCATTGGGGCCGAGCACGGCGAAGAATTCGCCTTTGTCCACCGTGAGGCTCAGGTCATCCACGGCGGTGAGGTCGCCGAATTGTTTCACCAGGTTTTCCAGTTCGATCATTGTTTGCGACGGCGGGCGATGCCGTAGTAATGGGTGTTTCGTAGTTCGTACCCATGCGGCAGCCGCACGAGCAGGATCGCGCCGGTGAGTTTTTCAACGTAAACTTGGGCGTCCCAGCCTTGGATTGGCTCGAGATCCACGCGGTACACCCGGATGTCCGAGCGCACGCCGGGCAGCCGGTCCAGATGCGCCTGGCGCGGGAGTTCGAAGCTAAAATTGAGCTGCGTACCCAGGTTGGCTTCGTCGAGCAGCCGGTTGATTGCAAACATCGTGGTAATCGTGGCGAGCTTGCCCGTGCCGCGCAACTGAAGCAGCGTCTTGGAAAATTTTCTTGGGTCGCGCATATCCTCCAGCGGCATGGAGACCTGATTGGTAAAATTATTGAGTTGCAGGCCAAGCTTGAGGGTTTGATTGCTGGCGCTAGCGAGTGCGGCGAGGTGCAGCTCGCGTTCGTGCTCGGTGTTGAGCTTGCGGAAATTGATATTCACCGTTTGCCATTTGGCGGCCGCATCCAGCGTCAAGTCCAGGTCAAATCGTACCTCCCCCTGCGTGTGGTTGAGTAAAAACACACCATTGTCCAACGCCAGCTTGAATCCGTCGATTTGGGTGACTTGGCCCTCCACTTCGGAGACTGTTTCGGTGAGCACCTCCGGTTCCCAGTCCAGCGTGCCCAGCAATCGGCCTCTCGGGGCGTGTTTTGGGGAATGGACAATTTGCAGATGCGAATCATCCGGCGCGCGGCATACCTTGTCCCACACTGTGGAAATTTCCACCGCCGTCCCGAGTTTTTGGCCGGCATACTCCACGCGCCACAATTGCCAGGTCATGAACAACCAGAAACTGCCAAGCGTGACAAGGAGAAGGCGCTGCATGATTATTGGCGCGGCGGAATTTTCAATTCATCGCCAATCTGTATACGCGCCGGCTTGAGGCCGGGATTGGCCGCAAGCAGCCGCGAAACGGAAATGCCGTATTGGCGCGCGATGCTGGTGGGGTTCTCGCCGCGTTTTACTTTATGCGCGCGAAGCGCCGTGACCGGGCGCGGCGGACTGGGAGCAACGCCAATGCCCGAATTGGGGCGAGGCGGCAGCGTGGCGGTGGTGTTGGTCGCCGGCAACGGATTGGGCGTGATGCCCTTGGAAAGCAACTGATGTTTCAGCGCCGCATTTTCCGCCGCCAACTTGTTGAGCTGCGCGCGCAACGCCTGGATGGATTGATTGGGCTGCGATTGGGGGTTGCCAAGAATTTCACCCGCGAGATCATTCTTTTGCCCCTCGATTTGCCCGAGCACCACCTGTTTGTTCTCCGCATCTGGCTTGAATGTGAGATAGCGTTGCAAATGGAAAATCGCCGCCGCCGGGTCGTTCTTGCGTGAGAGAAACAGCACCCCCAGCTCGTAATGCGCCGCCGCCGAGCGCGGGTTGGCCTCCAGCGCCTTGTAAAAGGACTTTTCCGCTCCGTCAAAATCCTGCTGCGTCACCAGCCGCCGGCCGACCAGAAAATGGGGCTCGCGATCTTCCGGCGTGGCGCCACCTTCCCCGCCGCCGCAGCCGAGCAGGATGCCGCTCATCAATGCCATTGCCCAAAGCTTCACGCGCCGAACCTAACCGATCCCGCACGCGCTGGCAATGCTGGCAAATGGGAGATCACGCCTAATCCTCTCCTTCATCGCCATTGCATGAACCTTGAAACGGGTTGGCCTCATCTGGCTCGGCGACTTCACTCCCGTTGCCTTCACCCTCTTCTTCAAGGTCTATTCCTTCGAATGGATTAGGTCCGCTAGGTTCAATTCGCGGCAGGAAGAAGGGCGCGAAAAACAAATACGCCCACCCCACCAAAGCCGCCAACGGCACTAGCACCAGCAACCCCATCCATGGCAGCAACCCCAGCGCGTAGCATAGCACGCCCATCACCATCAACAGCGCCGCCGGCAATTGCGCCGCCGCCGCCAGCCGCCAGCCGGCGGTGAAGTTGCATTGGCGATTCACGTAAAATGCCACCGTTCGCGCTACCACGCCGCTCGCCAGGCCCAGCGCCAGCCAGCCCAGCCATGCCAGTACGCCCGTGCCCAAGCCCAGTGCCAGCAAGAGAAACGGCCGGCGCGCGCCCCACCATGGCGCAAGTTCCTCGCGGTGCAATGGCAAGTCGCCCGGTGCGTAATCGAATTCAAAATAGCCGAACACCGAACCGAGCAGCCAATCCTCACGGCGCAATTCCACCTGCACATCGGCCAGTTGGCCCTGGCGCGCGGTGCCGGAAGGATCCACGATGAGGCAGAAATAATTGTTGCGACCCATCTCCACCTGCGTGTCATCCGGCCACACCAGTGCGCCATTGCGCCACCCGGTTTTGGCAGGGAGTTTTTCCATTGCAGAATCCACCACCGGCGCCCAGTGCCGGCCCAGCACCAGCAGCACCGCGCCGCCTAGCGCGAGGGCCATCAGGAATTGCCAGCCGAGCAATCGTCCCCAGCTGGTTTCAGCAAATGACGCCACGCCGCGGAAGGTGACAGGAAAACCCCTTGGAGGCAGAGTTGGCTCGGCCGAAGGCTCGATGGGTTCCGGCGAAGTTTCCTCCGGCGGTTCGCCGTTGGACGGGGCCGGTTCCATAATATCAATTCTGTTCGTCGCCGCTGTTTTGGTTTTGCGGGACCACGACCAGAGGCAGCGGATAGCGCAGTTTCAGCACATCATCGACGGTCACCTCTATGTAATACAAACCCGCCTGAGTAAATTCCACGCCTTGAAACAAATGCACATTGGTCCGCACCGTGGCCGGGGTGTCCATCGAGAACTCCAGAGCGTTCTCGCGCAATACGGTGGATTGATCGGGTTCGAGCAACTTGACCACCTCGGTGAATTCCCCAACACCGGCGGTCCAGCGGTTGAAGCAAGCCAGCTTGTGCGCAGTGACCGGCAGTTGTGGCACGACAATTTGATTCAGCACGCCCACGAGGAAAATGTTGCCATTGGCTTCTTGTCGAACGTCCTCGCAGATTAGCGAGCATTGGAGGTCGGGGAGAATGCGTGCGTCAGTCATTGTATGATTATTAAATGGATTCGAGTTTGAGCCCGGCGGCATGTGCAGCGGCGCGGGCGGTATTGCGCATCAGCAGCGCGATGGTCATCGGCCCCACGCCGCCGGGGTTGGGCGTGATCAGTCCGGCCACCGGCTGCACGCCGGCAAAGTCCACGTCACCCACCAGCCGCGTGCCGTTTTTGGCACTGGGATCGGCGATACGATTCACGCCCACGTCGATGACGGTGGCGCCGGGTTTCACCATGTCTGCCTTGACAAATTCCGCCACGCCGATGGCGGCTATCAAAATATCCGCGCGGCGGCAATGATTGGCGAGATTTGCCGTGCGCGAGTGGCAGATCGTGATGGTGGCGTTGGCGTGTGCCGCCTTTTGGCAGAGGATGGCGGCCATGGGCTTGCCGACAATGTTGCCGCGGCCGAGGATGACGACTTCCGCACTCTGGATGGGCACGCCGCTGCGGATGAGCAGTTCGTGCACGCCGGCGGGGGTGCACGGCACAAAGCCATCGGTATCGCCCAGCAGGAGTTTGCCGACGTTGACGGGATTGAATCCGTCCACGTCTTTGTTCGGTGAAACGGCGGCGAAGATGGCGGCTTCACTGATGTGCGAGGGCAACGGCGCCTGCACGAGGATGCCGTGCACGGTGGGGTTGGCGTTCAGCTCGCTGATGAGCTTGAGCAGCTCCTTTTCGGAGGTGTCCTCCGGCAGCACGTGGGTGGTGGACTGGATGCCAAGGCGTGCGCAGGTTTTTTCCTTCATGCCCACGTACACGCGCGAGGCGGGATCCTCGCCAATGCGGACAAACACAAGGCCCGGCGGCGTGCCCTGCTCACTCAGGGTTTCAATGTGCCGCCGGGTTTCCCCGTGAATTTGCTCGGCGATGGCACGGCCATCAATCCGGTTGTCGATGGCGTCAATGGCCACGTTACTTCTTAAGGTCGTCCGTGGTCTTGAGGGATTTGATGATGAGCACGGGTGTGTGTTGGTTTCGCGCGTCCATTGCCTCCTGCCCGCTCACAAGGATGCGGCGGCCGAGGAGTTTTTCCATTTCCTTTTCCAACGCCGGATGCTGGGTGATGAGAAAGTTGATGGTCTTGCCACTCTCCAGATGCTCCAGCACGTAGCGCGACGGGGCGCTCAGGCTAAGGGTGCGGTGCACGATGCCTTCACGGGTGACAATGCGAATGGGCGCGCCGTTTTTATCCACCACCGGCTTGCTGGGCGGGGGCAGGTTCGGATTTGCCTTGGCGACCTTAACCGGCTCGGTTGGCGCGGTAGGTTTGGGAACCGTCGGCGTGATGGGCTTGGCCGGCTTAGGGACAACGGCCACGCCGCCGGGGGTGGTGCCGCCATTGGGATTGCCAAAGGTATTGGGGTCTATGGTGACGGTGGTCTCGGGTGGAACCGCCGGGGTTGCGCCGGGTTGTACGGGCGCCACCGTGCCGGGTTGGGCGGGCACGACGGGTTGAGCACCGGGCTGCACGGGGGCAATGGTGCCCGGCTGCAGGGGTTGAATGATTCCCGGTTGAGGTTGGATGCCGGGTACGGGCTGCACTCCGGTGATATTTGCCACACTGCCGTGGGCACGTTTCACATATTGCGAAGCGACAAACACGGAGCAGTTGCTGGGGGCAAAAATTTCTAGCCACTTGCCCTTTTGAGCGCCGGTGAGGGCCACATCAGTGCCCTGTGGCAGTCGGCCGAGGATTGGGAATATTTCTCCCGCGCCGCCGCGCACGTTCAGGCGATTGGCCTTCACGCTGGCAAAGGTGTGCGGGGAAGGGTTGCCGTCGCTGCCCGCGATATTCACGATGCGCTGGTTTTGAAGGAATTGGTGGTGCACCCACAGGCCGGCATCCTGCGGCACCTGCACGCGGTACCATTTGCGCGGTTCACCGGCCTTGGGGACGGCAAGGGTGATTTCTTCAAGGATGTTCACCGGCTCGTTCTGGCCAAACCGAAACACGAGCTGGCTATGCACTGTGGCCTTGCCGCGTGCGCTGACACGGGTGCCAGTGACCACGCCCAGCCCGATGGACGGCGGCTGTGCAGGGAGTTTTAATTGAGCCGTCGCGGGTGTCACGGGGGCAAGGGGAAGCAAGGTGCCGGGCGGTTCCACTGGCGGGGGGGTAGTCGGCGTGGTTGCCGGTGGTGCCACCGGCGGCGTGATGGTGGGCGGCACCAGCGGCTGTTCGGGAACGGCGGGCACGGCCGGGGTGGTGCTGGGCGGAATGATTTCCGGCGAGGGCGCGGGCACAGACGGTGCCGGTGTCGGCGGGGTGGGTGGCGCAGGCTGGCGCGTGGGCGGCGCGCCCGGGCCGGGGGGCACAGGCGGCGCGGCTTGCGCGATGAGCAGGGTGGTGGCCGCGAGTGTGAGCGCGGGGATTAAGATACGGGACGGGGTGGTTTTCATCAGTTCCTCAACAAGGTTTGGATTTCAGTTTCTGTTAGTGTTCGCCATTTGCCCGGGGGCAACTCGCCTAGTTTTATTTTACCAATTTGTACCCGGGTTAACCGGATGACTTTCATTTCCTGTGTCGCAAACAATCGACGCACTTCGCGGTTTTTGCCCTCGGTGAGTTCCACCCGCACGATGCTGCGCGTGCGGTTGGCGCTCTCGAGGGTCGCCTTGCGGGCTCGCAACAACTCACCCGAGTCCTCCACGCCTTCGGTGAATCGCACCAGCGCCGCTGGCGGCACCTTGCCTTTCACCTCTACCGTGTAGACCTTGGGCACGTTGTACCGCGGATGAGTCATCCGCAGCGCGAACTCGCCGTCGTTTGTGGCAAAGATCAATCCTTCACTGTCGCGGTCCAGTCGGCCCACGGGTTTTAGGTCCCAGTTTGGCGGCAACAGGTCGCCCAACAGGGGTCGCCCGCGCTCGTCTTTCCGGGTACAC
>CAZJRV010000029.1:0-17741 GCA_964548235.1 uncultured Verrucomicrobiota bacterium | reverse complement strand
CCGACTTGCTTGTCATGCGCCACCGCGTTGCCGCCGGCGTCGTGGAGATAGTGCGTCCATTCGTCAATATCCTTCGGGCGCGGCTTGGTCGTCGCCTTCCACTCGCCGTTATTTTTCAAATACGCAATCCCTTCCGGCGCCAGCACCCGCATTACTTCCGCCATCGGCACGCCACCCAGATTTTCTGAAACCAATAAATTTACCATCCCGTCAATGTACGGCAGCCGATTCCCCGCAAGGCGGTCTATGGATACTGCCCCATAAAGGCCCGCCGCCTTTATCGTGGCGCGCGCCTTCGCCACGTTCGTCGGATTGGCATCCAGCCCGTGCACGAGAAAACGACCGTTCGGCCGAAGCGAAAGAGTTTGTTCTCCATCGCCACAGCCGAGGTGCACCACGAAGCCGCCTTTGAGGTTGAGTGATTGGGCGATGTCATTCGCAGCGATGGTGGAAGGAAGGGAAAGGGCCGAGACCAGCATCAGCCCGGCAAATGAGCGTGGGAATTGCATGCGCCAATTATGACGCGGACGTCGCGCGGCGCAAGCCTTGCCTTGCCATTGCCCCGCGCCGTGCGGATGATGCGCCGCCGATGGTTTTCCCCAATCGCAAACGACTGGCTCTGGATTACAACCGCTTTGGCGGCGGCATTTTTAATCCCTCACTCATTCAGCACGAAGGCACCATGTGGGGCATAGCCCGATGCGAACCGCACGATCAAGCCGCGCGCAATGCGGACAAGTCGCTCAACTTCAAACCGATGCTGGCAGTGCTGTTTCGCTTGGACAAATCGCTTGGTGTCGAAGAGGCGCATTATGATGTGCGGTTTGAAAAATTCCCGGACTTGCCGTGGCGCGCGGAAGATTACCGGTTATTTGAATTTCAAGGGCAAATTTTCTGCACACACATCCTCTGGGTGCAGGGCTACAACATCGGGATGGCCCTTTCGCGGGTGGATGTCGCCATGCGCACGGTCACGCTCATCCGGCCCATTACGATCGATGGTCTCCAAATCCAAGGGATCGAAAAAAATTGGGTGATGATTCCCGGCACCGACACGCTTCATTGTCTTTACAGTTTTTATCCCGACTACACGCTGGCCGAAATAACCGACTTGGAAACCGCAAAATTTCGGTTGTCCACCCGCACGAAACTCCAACTGCCCGCCAACGGCCTCGCCGACAAAATGATTTCGCTCAGCACCGTTCCCCAACGGATCGGTGGCGCACTTTATTTATTGGTTCACCAAAAAGATGATGAGATGATTTATCGCGATTTTCTTGTGCGATTGAATCCCGAAACCCACACCCCCGAAGCCATCAGCCAAACTCCTGTCATTGCCGGGGGCGATTGCGAAGGATTTTGGCGTGGCTATCTTACGGTGTATTCGATGCTCACGCTGGGTGATGAAGGGGTGGTCAGCTACGGTGAAGGCGATCGCTATGCAGGTGTGGCAAAGTCGGCGCTGAATGATATAAAGGAGGCTCCGATGGTGGCCTTGCAATGCTAGCAATGTATATTCCGAATCCCCTCCTTGTTTTTTGAACAATGGAATCCTATGCTTCGTCAACTGAACGTGCAGTGGAAATCACTCGCGAACAAAGCAACATGAAAAAAATACTCATCATCATGGCAGGATTTTTCACCACGCTGCTTGGCGCGGCCGATCTTAAGGTGGGCGATGCAGCGCCGGACTTTGCCCTCAAGGGCAGCGATGGCAAAACGTACAAGCTTTCCGATTACAAGGGCAAACAGGCGGTGGTGATCGCTTGGTTCCCCAAGGCATTTACCGGGGGCTGAACGGCCCAGTGCAAGTCGTTCCGTGCGAACGGCAATGAGCTGCGGAAATTTGATGTCGCCTACTTCACTGCCAGTTGCGACCCCGCCGACGGCAAAAAAGGCAACATCAATTTTGCCAAGTCACTGGAGCTGGATTACCCGATCCTGAGCGATCCCACCAAGGCCACGGCCAAGGCCTACGGTGTGGTGAATGCCACGCGGCCCTTCCCACATCGGTGGACGTTTTACATCGGCAAGGACGGCCGGATTTTGAAGGTCGACAAGAAAGTGCGGGCCGGCCAGGACGGTGCCAACGCCGCCAAGACGCTCAAGGCGTTGGGGGTTGGCGCGAAGTAAACCCCCAGATGCGGTTGGGCATTTCAAAATAGCTGGCCATGAGCCGGTAACGAGTGCATGATTCGGGGCCACCTGATGATCATGCGTACAATCGTTTTGTCTTTTCTTGTTGTCTCCTCGCTTACGGCCGCGAAGGCTCCCTCGGCGGCGGAGCGTTTTGGGTTTCTGGGGCCGGAGATTTTCCCGGTTGGCCGGGGGATTGAAAACCTTCGTCAGGCGGACCTCGATGGCGATGGGCGGCTGGATTTGGTGTTGGTGAATAATCCGCGCAGCAAAATCACTTTGCTTTACAATCGCACGGGCGAAAAACCTGCCGAGCCAACTGGGGACACCCCCAACGTGTTACCGCCGGATGCGCGGTTTCGGATTGAATCTATCCCGTCAGAAAAACGCATCGCCAGTCTTGTGGTGGCGGATTTGAATGGGGACAAAAAACCGGACCTTGCGTACTACGGCGAGCCGAAGGAATTGCTGGTGCAATATCGCGAGGCCAAAGGCTGGGGCGCGCCCAAGCGTTGGGCGTTGCGCGACGGGCAGATCAGCCCCAACGCGCTGGGCACGGGCGACCTCAACGGCGATGGCCGCACGGATTTGTTGCTGCTGGGTGAATCGAAATTGTACGTGCTGTATCAGGACGCCAAGGGCGCGCTGGGCAAACCGGTGACCCTCCCGCTGGCAGGCGGCGTGAAGGCGTTCCAAGTGGTGGATCTCGATGGCGATCGGCGCAGTGATTTGGCGTTGATGAATTGGCAGAGTGCTGCACCGTTTCGATTTCGGCTGCAGGGCAAAGACGGGCAACTCGGGCCGGAACTGCAGTTTCGGATGCCCAAGCTGCGCAGCTTCCACGCGGAAGATTTGGACGCCGATGGCCGCGCGGAATTGATTTCCATTGCCCAACAATCCGGCCGCGTGAGCGTGCATCACCTCGCCACCCACGCGCCCGAGGCACTCGCGGGCGAACTCAAGCGCGGCCAGCTCGAGCTGCTCGCCCTGCCCAAAACCGCCAAGAGCAAACGCGGCCGCGCGTGGGCGGATGTGGATGGCGATGGCCGCACGGATTTGATTTATGCCGACCCGGAGGGCAGCCAGTTGGTGCTGCAAACGCAAACCGAGCGCGGCACGTTTGCCAGTCCGCGCAGGTTCCCCTGCCTCAGCGGCATCACGCAGATCGCGGTGGCGGATTGGAATGGCGATGGGCGTCCGGAAATATTTGTGCTCAGCGCGGATGAAAAACAAGCGGGCATCACGCGGCTGGAAGAGAATGGCCGGATGCCATTCCCCGAGCCGATCGACACCGATGAGCATCGGCCGCTTTCGCTCGCAGTGGGCGTGCTTGAGGCTGGCAACCAGCCGGTACTCGCTTTGGTCGTGGAAAACGAAGGCGCACGCCATTTACAGCTGCACCAGCCGGGGATGCCGATCGCGACGCAAAAGTTAAACAAGGATTATAAAGCCAATCCGTCCATCGTGGCGTTTCACGATGTGGATCAGGACGGGCGGAATGATTTGCTGCTGCTGGCGCCGTTTGAAAAAATCAAGGTGCTGGTGAATCGCGTGGATGAAGATTTTGAAGAGGTGGACGTGGCTCCCCCCGGCGGCACGCTGGACAAGCCGGTCTTCAGCACGGCGGATGTGGATGGCGACGGCAAAGCAGAATTGCTTTTGGCGCAGCGGAATTTTTTGCGCGCGGTGAAGTTGGAAAAACAAAACGACAAGTGGCGCCTGCGCGTGAAGGATCAAATCAATGGCGCGGGCACGGACTCGCGCCTGCGCGCGGCCGTGGCATTGAACGCGGGCGAAGGCCAAACCGCGCTCCTGTTGCTGGATACCGCGCGCCGGGAACTGACCGTGTGTGAGCGTGACCGCACCGGCGTATGGCAGCCGACGCAACATCTGCCGCTGCCCACGGTGGATTTTGGTGAGGCGCGACCGATCGCGCTCGGCGCGAAGACCGCCAACGCACTGGCGTTCTCGGGCGTGAACCAGGCGGCGTGGTTGGCGTTCACGGGGAGCACCTGGAAACTGGAGGAGCGGGCCAGCTACGAATCACCGCTCAAAGACGCCGAGCTGCGCGACGTGGTGTGCGGCGATCTCACGGGCAATGGCCGGAAGGATTTTGTGTTTTTGGAAACAGGCAAAAACCATCTGGACCTCGCGGCATGGGATGCGCCGGGGAAGGTGCTGCCGGCGGTGCGCTGGCGGGTTTTCGAGCAACGCTCCTTCCAGGGGCGCGGCGGCGGGGCGGAACCACGCGAGGCGGTGATTGCGGATTTTGATGGAGACAAACGCAACGACCTCGCGGTGCTGGTGCACGATCGCGTACTGTTGTACACGCAGGAGGAGTGACGGGTTCACAAAAAAAGACCGCCCTGCGTTTGCAGAGCGGCCCATGAATTTTCCGCCTACTTCAACGCCGGGGGAACGGGGGCGAAGGTGCGGAAGCGGATGCCCGCTTCGTTGACTTCCACGCCGCTCACGGTGATGTGCAGGTACTTCTTAATTTTGGCGAAATCCGGCAGCAGCTTGAAGTCGAGCCAGTCGCTGAAGTCCGGCGCCTCGGGCAGGCCGGTATCCGGGTCAATATCCTGGGGAGGGCCGATGGGCAGATTGCCCAATGTTTGCTCAATGAGGTTCGGGTTGTTTTTCAATACCTTGAAAATGGGCCCGAGCATGTGCTGCTGGTTTTCGTAGGAGAAAGAGCTGTTCATTCCGCCCACCTTGGCGGCGGCTTTTTTCATTGCGGCAGACTTGGCCAATGGCTGGGCGTCCTTGCCCGGGCCGCGCAGGTGATCCTCAACTGCCTTGGCGGAGGAGGAGAGGATGAGGTAACCGCCCGCAGTGGTGAGGTGAAGGCCGAGGTCGCCCCCTTCTCCATCGATGTCGTACGAATAAATGGTGCGACCAAGGAACTCCCTTTCCTCGGCGGGAACCGGGGCGGCAAGCTTGATGATGGTCTGCAGTGCGCCAAGCGTGACGGCGGGTTTGCGTGATTTAACCAGAAACAGCGTTGAGGAGCTAATGAGATCCTCCGGTTCGTTGCCGGCACCCGGTCGGGCCGATTCCATCATAATGAAATCGTCACCGAGGGTATCGATAATTTGTTCTTTAAAGCTGAAATCAGGAGCATTTTGCTGGGCCAGTCCGTCGAGCGCGCCCAAGGCGGCAGGTGCGAGCGGGGAGATTTCGGCGAGCATATTGGTGAACACTTTCCACGCGTCCTGCCCATTGCGACGGAAGCGTGCGAAGCTGGTCACATCCGCGCCCACAAAGGGCGGTGGGCCGGCGGTTTCCCCTTCGGGCGCCAGCAGGGCGAGCAATCCACGTCGGCCAGCCTCGGGGACGTCAATGAACAGGTCCACCAACTCGCCATCCTTGTCCTGATGTGCGGAAAGGCTGATGGTGCGCAGGCCCTTGAGTCCAAGCGCGCTGATCACTCCGTCCACGGTGGGTTCACCAAAAGCCGGATCCGCATCGGGATCCTGCGTGGACTCAGCGACTTCCAGGATTTTCTCGACGACCACGCCAAAGTCCAACCAGCCATAGGCGAGGGCATTCTTGAACTGGGTGCGATGGCGCTCGGAAAAGCCCGGCACATTGGCGAGCGACTTGCCGCCCGCGCCCTGATGCAGTGCCACGATTTGCTCGTGCAGTTGCTCGTGGTTGGTCACGATAAACATCGAACCGGATTGGCCGATGTAAATTGACATGCCATCAAATTCATCGTTGGGGGACGGGATGGAAATGACGTCCGTGCCGCGAATGCGATGGCGTTTGTGAGGCACTTCATTTTCCACCAAAGTCTCGCGAAGCTTGCCGATTTTTTCAGCCAACACATCGGATTTCTTTCCACTATCGACCAACAAAAACATTCCGGGCTTTTGCTCGCCGGGGATGAGCGTGAAGCCCATCGTGGCCTGGCCTTGGGCGAGGTTCCAATATTCGGAAAACTTGACGCCCGCTTCTTCCTCCGCCGGGCCGATGATTTTCTCGCGGATGGCTTTCTCCAATTTGGCAGCGAAGGCGGCCATTTCCTTGTCTTTCCACAGGCGCACCAAAGGCGTGCGACCCCTTGCGGCACGCGCGGCGTTCATATCCGGCACGCTGGCCACGGCGAAGGTGGTGGGTGGCAGAATTTTTTCAGGAGCAGCAGCGCGGCCAAAAACGGCCAAAAGCAGCAGCATGGGTACGATCAGGATTCGGTTTTTCATTATGGTTTGTGTTTACGTTTTTTTGGAAAAAAGGTTACAGGCTACGGTGCCGTCGGTGATTTGCGCGGCTTGCGGGGGGGCGGTAAATAGCGGTAGGCGTTGCTGGGATTATCATTGTCGTAGGCGAAGGCATCGCGGTTTTGGAGGAAATGCATCACCCGATCCACCGGGATGGCGAAGCCAAGGTTTTCGCCGCTGGAGATTTTCATGTTCGTTACCCCCACCACCTCGCCGCGCAGATTGAAGAGCGGCCCGCCACTGTTGCCCGGGTTGATGGGCGTGGAGGTTTGGAGATATAGCGCCCCTTCCATCTGACGCTTGCGCGTGCTGACGATGCCCTCGGTGACGGTGCGCTCGAGCCCAAGCGGGCTGCCGATGGCGAACACGCGCTCGCCCACTTCCAGTTGCGCGGGGTCTGCCGCCAGCGGCACGGGGAGAAACTCGGGCGCTTTTTTTTCTGTAATTTGCAAGAGCGCCAAATCGGCAAACTTGTTCATCGCAACGATGCGCACCTTGCGATAGGTCTTGCGCTCGAGCTGGCCGTCGCGTTGGTGATACACCTCCACCGAAATACGCGTCTCGCCCTCGATGACGTGGAAATTCGTGATCAAATGGCCATCCTCGCGAATGATAAAGCCCGAGCCCAAACCGCCGGGCGTTTTCACCTGCACCACTGAAACCCCAAGCGCCTCCACCAACTGCTTCACCGGTCGCAACGGCGGCGGCTTGGCGGCCACGGTATAAAGCCCCTTCGCCTTGGCCACGGTTTGGGCAACCGGCGCGCCCGTGCGCTCGATGCGCTGCACTTCGGCGCGATTGAGCGTGAGCACCGTGTACCCGATATCCACCACCAACACTTCCTCTTTCTCAGCCAACAACTTGCCATCAATCACCGCGCCGCCTTTGAGATGCAATTTATCGGCCTGCACCCACATCGCGGCACAGCACAACACCAGTGCAACTTGGAAAAAACGTGGCATACGGAAACCCTATCAAATTCCCACTCCAACGCAAGCCATGACTTGGATGGGAATTGGGAGGGCGAAGCTCCTGCTGAGCCGTGGCGCGCGGAACGCGTGCCTTGGTTAAGGGCGGCTTCGTCACCCTTTGGCTCAGCGGGAGCTTCGCCCTCCCGTAACCCGCTCGCGAGCAGCAGCAAGTTCCGCAGGCGTATTGAGATTTTGCAATTGCGCCGCCTCAACCGCGAGCACCCGAACGCGCCGCGCGCGCAGTCGAATGGCCAACCGCTGCAACGAGCGCTGGCCCGCCGCCAGTTGCGCTTCCACTTTTGGAAGCACTGAGGGCGACAGCACGAAGGGAAATCCCACCGTGCCCTTTACCGAGGCAAAAACTGCCTCCGCTTCCAGTGCCAAAACACGCCGAGTGAATTCCGCAGTGAGAAATGGCATATCGCACCCAAGAAACAAAATCCGGGCGGCTTTTGTCCGCCGCAGCAGTGTGGCCACGCCGCCCAGCGGACCTTGGCCAAGGGTGTCGTCCTGAGTTTGCACTCGGCAGGGCAAGCGCAGCTCCGCCGCCAGCGTGCGGGCGTGGCCCAGCAGCGTGCGCCGCCCCAGCCGCAAATTAGCCTTGGCGTGGCCCATTCGCGTGCTGCCTCCGCCGGCGAGGATGACGCATTCGCATCCGTTTAATTTGATCAATGAATTTTTCTTCAAAAAACAGTTGCCTTTGCTGTGGCGTCTGCTAGTTTGCCCGCCCTTTTCCACGGGTTAACCGCGGAAGAACCACGGCCTGAAACGCCCGAACCCGAGTGGGTTTGGCGGCCACAATAACACCAAACGTAATCCCGTTTTCCGCGGGATGGCCCACAGGGTCTTTCACAAAGGAATAAACATGATTAGCATTGGCATCAAGGAATTTCTCGAGGCGGGCGTCCATTTCGGACACAAAACACGGCGATGGAACCCCGCAATGAAGCCCTATATTTTCCGGGCGCAGAACGGCATCCACGTCATTAACCTCGATAAAACACTCGAACTGCTCAACGCCGCCTGCGATTTTATGGCCACCCAAGTGCGCAGCGGCGGCAAGGTGCTGTTTGTCGGCACCAAGAAACAGGCGCAATCGTCCATCCGCGAAGTGGCCGATGCCACCGGCCAGCCGTGCATCACCGAGCGTTGGCTCGGCGGCACGCTCACCAATCTCAAAACCGTCAAGCAATCCCTCAAGAAGCTTCAGCACATCGAGGCGATGGAAGCGGATGGCAGCATCACCGGCTACGTTAAGCAGGAACAAGCACGCTTCCGCCGCCAAAAAATGCGCCTCTTAAAAAACCTCGGCGGCATCCGCGATATGGAAGGCTTGCCGGACGCAATTTTTATTATCGATCTCAAGCGCGAACACAACGCCGTGGCAGAGGCGCGCAAATTGAAAATCCCCATTGTGGCCATCGTGGATACCAACTGCGATCCGGACATTGTGGATTACCCCATTCCCGGAAATGACGACGCCATTCGATCCGTGAAACTCTTCCTCGACACTGCCTCGCAGGTGATCGTCGAAGCCCGCGCCGAACGCCTCGCCAAGACCGGCGAAGAAGAAGCCGCCAAAGCAGAAGCCAAAGCGAAAACCGAAGCGCCCGCTGACGACACTCCGGATGAAGCCAAAGCACCCGCCGAAGCTGAAGCCCCCGCCGAAGATGAAGCCCCAGCCGAAGATGAAGCCCCAGCCGAAGCAGAGGCCGCCGTGCCCGAGGCCGAACCCAAAGCCGAAGCCGAAGCCGAAGCCGCCACCGCCGAGGCTTAATCCCGCTGCCATTTCAATTTTGGCAGCGACTCCAATCGCAACCAATTCGCGTTAATGAATTAACCAGTGAGTATCCAGGAAAATAAATAATATGGCTGAAGTCACAGTAGCCCAAATTAGCAAACTCCGACAACAAACCAGCGCCGGCATGATGGATTGCAAAAAGGCACTCACAGAGTGCGATGGCGATTATGATGCCGCAGTGGATTGGCTCCGCAAAAAAGGCGCCGCCACCGCCGAGAAAAAATCCAGCCGCGCCACATCCGAGGGCATCATTTCCCATTACATCGTGCCCGGCGCCAAGGCCGGCATTTTATTGGAAGTGAATTGCGAAACGGATTTCGTCGGTAAAAACGAATCCTTTCAAAGTCTCTGCGCCGGCTTTGCCGAGACCCTCGCGGGAGACGCCAATGCGGATCTCGAGGAACGCCGAACCACTGCCGTGGCGGAGGTGGGCGAAAACATCGTCATCCAGCGCCATGCCCGCCTAGCGGTGGATGGCCCTGGTGCCGTGGCTGCGTATATTCACCACGGTGCCAAGGTGGGCGTGCTGGTGCAGGTGAGCACCGGCAAGGAGGCCACCGCCGAGGGTGATGATTTCAAAGCATTGCTGCGCGACATCACCCTGCAAATTGCCGCGGCCAGCCCCGAGGCGGTGGATCGCAACGGCATTGACCCCGCAATCATCGCGAAGGAGAAGGAAATTGCCGCCGACCAGTTCAAGGACAAGCCCGCGCAGGCGATTGAAAAAATCGTGGAAGGCAAGCTGGAGAAACATTTTGCCACCGTGTGCCTCGTGGATCAGGCCTTTGTGAAACAGGGCGACCTCGCCGTGAAAGACCACATCGCAGCCACCGCCAAGGTGCTGGACGACACCATCACCGTGGACGCGTTCCTCCGCTTCCAAGTGGGCGAGACGGCGGAATAATCCTTATCCCATCAAGCGCCCGGTTTGTGCCGGGCGTTTTTTTTGTGCAATCCATTGACGCGCGGCCCGATGGCGAGTAAACCATCTCCGGTGACAAAAAAAACCGGATCCAAGCCCAAGTACAATCGCATCCTCCTCAAACTTTCCGGCGAAGCCCTCGGCGGTGAGCAGGGGTTTGGCATTTGCCCCGAGACCGTCGCCAACATGGCGCGCCAAATTGCCGAGCTGCGCGAATTAGGCGTCCAGGTCGTCATCGTTGTTGGCGGGGGCAATATTTTCCGCGGGCTTGAAGGCGCCGACCACGGGATTGACCGCGCCACTGGCGATTACATGGGCATGCTCGCCACCATCATCAACGCGCTGGCCCTGCAAAATTCGCTCGAGCATTACAAGGTGGAAACCCGTGTGCAAACCGCCATTGAAATGAGCGAGGTGGCCGAGCCATTCATCCGCCGGCGCGCCATTCGCCATCTCGAGAAGGGCCGCGTGGTGATCTTCGGCGGCGGAACCGGCAACCCCTACTTTTCCACCGATACCGCCGCCGCACTGCGCGCCAATGAAATTGGCGCCGATGTCATCCTCAAGGCCACACAGGTCGACGGCATTTACGACAGCGATCCCGAGAAAAATCCCAAGGCCAAGCGCTTCAAGGAAATCACCTACCTTGACGCCCTGCAAAAACAATTGCGCATCATGGATTCCTCCGCCTTCTCCCTTTGCCTAGACAACAACATGCCCATCATCGTCTTCGACCTCTTCAAGCCTCACAACATCCGCAACGTCGTCCTCGGCAAAAAAATCGGCACCCTTGTTCACGCCTGACCGCGCCCGGCTGTGCCCCACATTTTTCCTTCCCCCACGCCGTTTGCGCGCTTAGACTGTGCCCATGCCAGTTGATGACGCCCTTCTTACTGCGGAGGAAAAAATGCAGAAGACCGAGGAAGTGGTGCAGCACGAGTTTGCCGGCGTGCGCACCGGCAAGGCTTCGCCTGCACTTGTGGAAAATATTCTCGTGGAAGCCTACGAAGGCAGCCAAATGCGAATGCGCGAACTGGCGGCCATCACCACCCCGGAGACGCGCATGCTCGTCATCCAACCGTGGGATGCCTCCACCGTCCATCCCATCGACAAAGCCATCCAAGCCGCCAACCTCGGGCTCAATCCATCCATCGACGGCAAAATCATTCGCATCACGCTGCCCGAGCTAAGCACCGAGCGTAGGCAGGAATTTGTGAAGACCGTCAAAAAAATGGCAGAGGATGCCCGCATCGCCATTCGGCACGTGCGCCGCGACACGTTGCACGGTCTGAAGGCTGAACAGAAAAACAGCGACATCACCGAGGACGACCTTTCCCATGCCGAGAAGGAAGTGCAAAAACTCACTGATGATTACATCAAGAAAATCGACGCCCACCTCGCCCACAAGGAAGAGGAAATTATGAAAGTTTAGCCATGGAGACAGAAACACAAACGCCCGAAGCCACCGAGCCGCAAACCTGCCTCAATCTCGAGCCCATCGCCAAGGGCACCAACCAGCTTTGCGAAACCATCGTGGGCCAGGAGGGCTTTCCCGAGTTATACAAAAAAATCGACGCATTTATTAATGACGAAAAACTCAAGTACGAGTACAGCATGCTCAACGAGCGCGGCGCACTGCTGCAGCAAAAACAGCAGGCCGGAATGGAAATCGCCGACGAAGAAATTTCCGATTTTGAAAAGCTGCGCGACGAGTTCATGGCCAATCCCGTGGCCACCCGGTTTCTTGAGGCGCAGGAGGAAGTGCAGCAGGTGCAGGACCGCATCCACCAGGTGATTGCCAAGACCTTTGAAGTCGGCCGCGTGCCGCAATCGGAGGATTTTGATTTCTGCAGCGACGGCTTTGGCAGTTGCGGCTGCGAATAATCCGATGAAATTCACACGCCGCAGTTTCCTTGCCTCCTCCGCCTTCGCCAGCGCGGCCTTTGCAGCGGATCCATTCAAACGCCCCGGCGCGGCAAATTTGCGGCTGAGCTTGGCTGCGTATTCCTTCCGCACTTTTTTCCGCGATCAAAAAACCGGCACGCGCAAGGTGGAAAAGAATGCGATGGACATGCACCGCTTCATCGATTTTTGTGCCGACCACGATTGCGAGGGCACGGAGTTGACCAGTTATTTTTTTAAAAAACCCGTCACGCGCAATGATCTCATAGCACTGCGCCGGCACGCGTTTTTGCGCGGACTGGAAATCAGCGGCACGGCAGTGGGCAATAATTTTTCCCTGCCCAAGGGCGATGCGCGCGCTGCGCAGATCGCCCATGTGAAACAATGGATCGACCACGCCGCCGTGCTGGGCGCGCCGCACATTCGCGTGTTTGCCGGGCGCGAGGCCAAGGGCGTGGACCGCGCACAGGCCGATCAATGGGCCATCGAGTGCCTGCGCGAATGCTGCGATTACGCCGCCAAACACGGCATCTTTCTGGGCATCGAAAACCACGACAGCATTGGCGACGCCAAGAGCCTCATCCATTTCGTGAAGGCGGTGGATCACCCGTGGTTCGGCGTAAACTTGGACAGTGGCAACTTTCGCACTGCCAATCCCTACGAGGATTTCGCCGTCGCCGCGCCCTATGCGGTAAACGTGCAACTCAAAGTGGAGATTAGAAAAGCCGGCAAAAAAGTCGCTGCCGATCTCCCGCGTTTCATCAATCTTCTGAAAAAGGCAAAATACCAGGGCTATGTCGCACTGGAATTTGAAGCTGCGGAAAATCCATACGAAGCCATCCCGCCGTTATTGAAAAAATTGTCAGGAGTAATGAGTTGATTCCATCAACCGTGGCCAATGGCCGCTACTTCTCTCCCACTTCGGAGCTTTTGCTTTCGCCCTTCACGTGTTTGTCGTACCATGCCACCATCTCGGCCAGCGTGTGGCCGACGCTTTTCCGTGCGCGGTAGGTGTGCGACTCGTACGGAAGCATCACGATCCGCGCCTTGCCGCCGTTGCCCTTGATGGCATGGTACAGCCGTTTGCTTTGCTCGGGCGTGGTGGCCGGGTTGTTGTCTTTCTCGCCATGAATTAACAGCAACGGGTCGCGGATTTTGGGGACGGCCAGCAGGGGCGACATTTCCAGGTAAACCTGCGGTGCCTGCCACAGGGTGCGGCGTTCGTTTTGAAACCCGAATGGCGTTAACGTGCGGTTGTATGCGCCGCTGCGCGCCACGCCGGCGCGGAACAGATCGCTGTTGGCCAGCAACATCACCGCCATGAACGCGCCGTAGCTGTGCCCTCCCACGCCCACGCGGCGTTCGTCACACACGCCCATGTCCACCACTGCCTCGATGGCGGCCTCGGCGTTGGCGACAATTTGCGCCACGAACGTGTCATTGGCCGTGGCCGGTTCCCCCACCACTGGCATCGCCACCTGGTCTAGCACGGCGTAGCCCTCCAATGCGAGGAAGCGCGGCGAGGCGCCGGCAAAGCTGGTAAATCTATGGGGCGAATTGGCAACCTGCCCCGCTATCGCGCCACCCGAAAATTCGCGCGGGTACGCCCACAAAATCGTCGGCAACACGGGACGCTCCGGATCGTCCAAATCGTAATCCGGCGGCAGGTGCAGGAGACACGAAAGCTTCACCCCATCTTCGCGAGTGTAGGTAAGCAACCGCTTTTTCACTTCGCGTAGCGACTCGGCTGGATCCTTGAAAGCGGTGAGCGGCGTGCGTTCCGGCTCGCCCAGCGCGCGTTCGAAATAATTGGGATGCTCCTCGGGCGTCTCGTAGCGCGTCACAAATTCCGTGCCTTCATCATTCAACAATGCCACCACCGCCTCGTAGCTATCCTCCGCGCATTTAAATAGCGGCGTGCGGTCGAAGGTGCTGAGGTTTAGTTTGTCGAGAAAAGGCCGGTCGCCCTCGGGCGAAGCGCCATTGCCGTTGAGATAAATCGACCGGTTATGCACCCGCATCGCGCGCTTGCCGTTTAGCAGCTGTCGCATAAGCGGATGGCCGGGATGATCGTAGCGCTCGGCGGCGGCGTGGTTCCACAGGAGGCGGTCCGGGATGTCCGGGTTGTCCGGATCCACCAGCCAGGTGCGGTGCCAGTTGCGGCTGCTTTCATATTCGCGCACGAGCGCGACGTTGCGGGTTTCGCCCCAGTAGATTTTTGAGAAGCGATGGTTGAGCTGTGTGACCACCTTGGGCCGGCCATCGAACGGTGCTTCGAGCATCATTACGCGGTCGCGAAACTTTACTTCGCGTTTGGGATCTCCACCATCGAGCGCCTCCACCCACACAATGGAAACCGGCGAACCGGTGGGCCGCCAGTGATGGCCGCGCGGTTGCACGGGCACGCCGCCGCTGCCAACGTCCTCCGTGGCGGGCCGGATGTCCACGCGCTTCACTTCGCCGCGCGGATCCCACACCTCGATGCTGCGCGGGAAAAACTGGATCGGCGCCTGATACGAATACGGCGGATGTACGCGCTCCACCAAAACGTACCGGCCATCGGGCGACACATCATAGCGCGCAAAAATGGAGGGCCGTCCCAGTGATTTGCGGCGTGCGGTGCGCGAATCCACCAGCGCAAGTTGCGAGGTCAAATAATAGTCAAAGAGTTTTTCGTCATGCTCGTTTTGGAGCAAATCCGGATAAGTCAGCACCGGTGCTTCGCGTGGACCGGTTTCCTGCACCACCGGGCCCGCGGGCGCACGCGGCGCGGTGGGTGCGGCACCTCGTTCTTCCGGCACGGTGAGACACAGGAGGTTTTTGCTGTCGGGCATCCATTGAAATGACCGGCCCAAAGTTGTGTTGAGCTTCACGTCGGGGATGGGGCGCGGTGCATGGCCCAGTTCCCCCACCCACAAAATTACCTCCGTGCGGCCGTATTGTAGAAAGGCATATTTTTTTCCATCCGGCGACCACACCGGAAGGCTTACGCGTCGCTGGACGTTGGGCAGTTGGACGGGCAGGGTTTTGCCCGTGTCCACCTCCTTGATTTTCAGTCGGAAAAAATAATCCGGATGGGTCGGGCCGTTGTTGGAGGGATTGAGCCGGACGCCGGCCAATGCCACCTCACGCTGCGCCATTTCCTCGATGCGTCGAAACCGGAATTTCTCCGCCACAATCAAATGTCGCTGATCCGGGCTGAGTGACACGCGCGGCATCGGGCGTGATGCAAAGAGTTCCTTCGCTGCCTCGGGCGGATCGAGATATTTCTGCTGCGCCTGTGCCGCCCCAAAAAACAGGAGGCACAGGCCCAAAATAGCGGCGCGCGGGTTCATCGTGTGTTGGCAACTATCATCCCAGAACCCGCCCGCCACGGCAAGCTCCTTGCCTCCCGCCGCGCGGATGGGTACTTTGACAGCAGATGTTGATGCGAGTTCAAATAATCGTCGCCGCGCTGGTTTTGGGCAGCGCCTGCATCCGTTGGCCCGATGCCCCGCCGCCCTCAAGGCAGATCACCGACACATTCGACCTCCAAAAAATTCACAAAATGGGCGAGACCATCCACGTCGCCCGTGCGGCCAAAAACCTCCCCGGCGGCGTCCTGTGGCTGGAACGCAACGGCGTTCATTTTACCGAGGCTTATGGATTTGCGCAGGTGCAGCCGGTGCACGCAGCGGCGCGGCTGGACACAATCTATGACGCCGCCTCACTCACCAAAGTCGTCGCCACCACACCCGCCATTTTGCTGCTGCACCAGCGCGGGCGTTTGAGCATCGAGGATACTGTCAAAAAATATATTCCTGAATTCACCGGCGACGGACGCGAAGCCGTTACCCTTCGCCATTTGCTCACGCACACCAGCGGCTTGCGGCCGGATATTTCCGTGAACGGCTGGAACGGCCACGCCGAATGCATCGCCAAATGCGTCGCCGAAAAACTCCGCACCCCGCCCGGCACGGCGTTCAAATATAGCGACATCAATTTTCAATTACTCGATGAAATCATCCGCCGCGTCACGCATCAACGCATTGATGTGTTTTGTGAAAAGGAAATTTTTGGTCCGCTGAAAATGACCGACACCGGCTACAACCCGCCCGCCGCCAAGCACTCCCGCGTTGCCCCCACCACCGTGATCGACGGCAAACCCTTGCGCGCAATCGTGCATGATCCCCGCGCGCGCAAGACCGCCGGTGTTGCCGGACATGCCGGGCTCTTCACCACCGCACCCGATCTCGCCAAGTACGCCCGCTGCCTTCTCAAAGGCGGCGCACCCATTTTCAAGCCGGAAACTGTGGAGCTGATGACTTCCGCCCAGACACCCACCCGCGCTTTGGGATGGGACATGAATTCCGCTTATGCCAGCCCGCGTGGCGATAAGGAGGGAGCCCAATTTCCCGATGGCTCCTTTGGCCACACCGGTTTCACGGGCCCTTCCATCTGGATCGATCCTCACTCGCGCACGTTCATCATTTTCCTCTGCAATCGCGTGCACCCCAATGAGCTTGGTGCAAGCGTGGTCCCTCTCCGCCGCCAACTCGGCACACTCGCGGTGGAGGCAGTGAAGGGGTTTGATTTCGAGGCTCTGCGGGAAAACCGTTAATCCAACGTCGGCTCCGGCCAGTCGCGCTTGTCGGCGGGCGACAACTCCACGGGCGGGCCGTTCCAGTCATGCCGCTTGCGGTTCACCACCAAACCGCGCTTTTGCAGTTCCACCTCGTGGCGTGGGCCCGTGGCATTGGCGTCCGCGCCAAACAGGTTGAATGTCACCACGCCGGGCAGGTACGTGAGGTCCCCGTGGAACCATTGGCCAAAGGGCACGGCCACCGGTAAATGCGTGGGCGTCACGTAGTTGGTGGTGAAGGGCCGGAACCCCGCCGACACGGTTTCGCCATTGAAGATGACGGCGCGATCAGCGATGCCCGCGCTGGAGAGATTCACCACCAGCATGGGCGTGCCCACTTGGTTGGTCGTGTAGGTGACCTGCCAACCGCCATCCTTGGACCGCAAATTTTGGTCGGTGGAATACAGCAGCACATACACACCCAGCGCGAGGACGAACATCCCGGCCACAAAGGGCAGCATCTTCTCGCGCGGAGCCGCAGTTGATTCCGATTCGCCCACGCTCGAAAATTAGTATTCGCTCTTCTTGGTGATGCCCGGCTTCGGCACCGGATAAAAGCCGTCCTTATTCGCCGTCACCGGTGCTTTGCCATCAAAGCCCTTGAGCACTTCCAGATTCGGCGCCAATGGCTTGGCGTTCAGGGCATCATCCCACATCACGCGCTGGCCGGTGTGCGCGGCCATGCGGCCCATGTTGCAAACCTGGCTGGCCAACGCGCCGCGTTCGGCTTCGTTGTAGGGCTTGTCATTGCGAATGGCGTCGAGCAAATCTTCCCATTCGTCCTGATAAGGATTGCTCTCGCGGACGGGGAATTTCCAAATCTGATTTTTCGGATTGGCATTCATCCCCGAGTACAACGCGCTCGGCGCGGGGAAATGGCCATTGGCCGAAAAAACGCCGTACCCTTTTGTGCCGTGCACAAAACTGGCAAATTCATTGTGACAACCCTGAATCGTGCGACCGTAATGCATCAGCTTGGTGCCGTCGGCGTAGGTGTATTCCACCGAGTACGTGTCGAGATTTTGGTCCACGTACGGCTGGCCTTGTTTGTCTTTTGTGTAGTGTTTGCCGCCGGTGGCCTGCGCCATGATGGGCCATGCCCATTTGTCGCGCGTGCCGATGACGTCAAAGGGATCGCCGCCTGCGTTTTCAGGGTCGCCCATCG
>CAZJRV010000028.1:0-18179 GCA_964548235.1 uncultured Verrucomicrobiota bacterium | reverse complement strand
GCCTGTTTCCGTTTCATTTTGCCGCGCAAAGAAATCATGATCGCCGGCGGTCGCACGGTGAATCTGCGCGACCTCCAATGCATGGTCTTCCAAGCCGGCGCCAGTGCCCTCATGGTCGGCAACTACCTCACCACGCTCAATCAGCCGGTGGAGAAGGATCTGCAAATGCTTCGCGACCTCGGGCTGGATCCCGATTGGCAGGAGTTTGATGAAGCTGATGTGAATGGCGGCTGCGGATGCGGCGAGGAAAAATCCTGCGCCACCCCCGAGACCGCCACGGCCTAGCCGTGCAACCGCGCGGGCTCAACGACGGCTGTTACCGCGGCGATCGTATCGAGATTGATTCCGTCCTCGCCGACTGCCTCGCTGCCGCCAAGGCCCATGGGTGGACCATTGATTGGTTAACGACCGGAAACAATCTGCGCCTCCTCACGCTGCATCGTGCCCCGAAGGAAGTTCGCCGGAGAATTTATCTATCCTCCGGAATCCACGGCGATGAACCGGCCGCGCCATTGGCGATGTTGCGGTTGCTGCAGGAAAATGATTGGCCGGATGACACCGAATTGTGGCTGTGCCCGTGTTTGAATCCCACGGGTTTCCCCAATAACACCCGCGAAAGTGCCGCCGGCATCGATCTGAATCGAGATTACAATCACCTGCGCACGCCGGAGACCGCCGCGCATGTGGCTTGGCTGAACACGCTGCCGGATTTTGATTTCACGATCCAACTGCACGAGGATTGGGAGGCGCAGGGGTTTTATTTTTACGTTTTAAATAAATGGAAAATGGACGGCACCTCCACCGATCCACGCCGTATGTTGGAAGCGGTGGCGGCCGTGTGCCCAATCGATCATTCACCGGAAATTGACGGCCGCAAAAACGACCACGGCCTCATCAAGCCCGAGCTGGACCCAGCCCTGCGTGAGCTGTGGCCGGAAGCCTTTTGGTTGGTGATGAACAAAACGCGGCTCAGTTACACGTGCGAAGCCCCATCAGATTTCGAAATGGAAGTGCGGGTGAAGGCGTTGGTGACGGCGGTCAACACATTGTTCAGGTAGGGCGCGCTCTCCGAGCGCGACAAGGTGGATTCGGAGAAGCCGCCCTGCCTCATTCGCGTGCCAAAACACACCGAAAGCCGATAAAGCTAATGCGATAACTGGTCGAGAAAAAACCATTTCGAGCGGATGACAAAAGAGTGCCAGAGTCTTTATCAGCCCAAGATGCACCACGAAAAACACGATCGGGGAATTCTTTTTCAGCTGGGTCATACAAGTCCTCGCACCATTCCCATACATTGCCGCCCATATCGTATAGCCCCAGTTTATTGGCGGCAAAACTCCCTACAGGTGAGGTAAATCCAAACCTGTCGGTAATATTATTAGAGGGATCTTTCGTTCCATAATTTATATCCCCATAATTTCCCACGCCCTCCTGTGGTGGCCACTCCGTGCCCCATGGGTACACACTTTTAAACTCCTTATCGAATAACGGTTTGAATATTAAGTTCTTCTCTGCAGGCGTCTTCCCTTTCTCATTCCCCACGCCTACCGCCATGCTCCACTCCGCATCGGTGGGCAAGCGGTACTTCTGCCCCGGCTTGATTTTTCCCTCTGCCAGCTCCTTGTCCGTCAACCACACACAAAATGCTTTCGCATCCTTCCAATTCACATTCACTACTGGGTGTGTATCTGGCTGCTTGAAGCTCGCACCACGATAATATAGAAGCCCCTTCCATTCGTCATCTGCCTCCGCATTCGCCGCCGCGTACACCACATAATCCTTCACCCGTGTTTCCCAAATGCAAAATTGCACATCCAATTCTGGCACTTTTACAAACGGCATTCCCAGCGTGTTTATAAAAGCATTAGTAGGAATCTTTGGCTCTAGTGCGGCCGGGACTTCAACTTCAATGAGTCCTCTGCGTATAATGGGTCCTTTACTAGGCCCTATGTGAATATCAGTTGTTGGGGTTTGCTGTTTGGTCTCATTTTTGGATGATTCCGGCTGATTCGTAGCGATCTTTTGTTTGGAGGCGGATTCTGGAAGAGTTGCCTTCTCTCCGCACGCCACCATCGCCATCGCTGCCATCAAAACCAAAGTGCATTGTTTCATCCGCCAAATTTATATTAATCCCGGTTCGATTGCGAGAAATTGTAGTGCGCGCTCTCCGAGCTCGGTGGCGATGTGTTTTTCATGGTTGATTGACGACATTTTGAGGTGTGCCGGCGAGAAAGCAACGGAGGTTTTCCACGGCAATCTCCATCAACCGCGCCCGCGCCGCGCGCGTGGCCCAGCCAATATGCGGGGTGATGATGAGGTTGGGTGATGAAAGCAATGGGTTGTCCGCGGGCGGAGGTTCCACGGACAACACATCCGTCGCCGCGCCGGCAATGCGATTAGCGGCCAAGGCTGCTGCCAGATCGGATTCATTCACCAACGGTCCGCGGCCGGTGTTGATGAGAAACGCATTGGGTTTCATTTGCTCCAACAGCGCGGCATTCACGAAGCCGTTATTCTCATCGGTCAACGGACAATGCAGGCTCACAACATCCGCCTCGCGAAAGAGCGTTTCGCGATCGACGAATTGTGTGTCCGCCTCCTCGCGCGGCGTACGGGTATGCACCAGAATCTTCATGCCAAACGCCCGCCCAATGCGCGCCACCGCGCGGCCGATGGCGCCGTAGCCGACAAGGCCCAAAGTGAGCCCGTGCAATTCAACGAGCGGTTTTTGCCAGTAACAAAAATCCGGGCACGCACTCCAATCGCCCACCCGTACGCTGGTGTTGTGCAAGGCCGGTTGCGAGGCCAGTTCAAGGATCAGCGCAAAGGTCATCTGTGCGACCGACTCGGTGCCGTAGCCGGGAATGTTCGTCACCGGAATACCGCGCTCGGCGGCTGCCGAGGTGTCGACCACGTTGAATCCGGTGGCCAGCACGCCAATATAACGCAGCTCCGGCAGTGCGGTGATAGTTTCTGCGGTGATGGGGGTCTTGTTGGTGATTAGGATTGTCGCGTCGGCAGATCGATCCTCAATTTGCTTGGGCAGGGTGCGATCGTGAACGGTTAATTCACCCAATGCTCTGAATGGATCCCAAGAGAGGTCACCGGGATTGAGTGTGTGGCCGTCGAGGATGACGATTTTAGGCATCGATGGAGGTTACGACTCCAAAACTGATTTTCAAGTTTCAAATTCTTCATTGAAAATTCCTTGACCCTCAAGCCATCGGATTTAACCTTGCCGCATGACAACCCATTCAACTCGATCCATCAAGTATGCCCAACTCGAATGGCGCAATGAACAAGGTGAGGCATTCGAACAATGGCAGGAAGGATGCCGCGCATTCCAGAAAGACAGCGAGAATCCATTCAGCGGACGTGCGGTGGATTTGTATGACAATGGATCCGTGTCGCTCGAAGGCGAATTCCACGAAGGTCTGGCGCATGGGGAGGAGATTTGGTTTTTTGAAAACGGCAATCGCAATTCGCTGGTGACGTTTGAAAACGGCCAACGCCATGGGCCGCATCAGGTTTGGTATGAAAGCGGTGAACTGCAGATCGATGTTCATTACACCCAAGGCCGGCGCGATGGCGTGCACACCGTGTTTTATGAGAGTGGCCAGAAACGATCCGAGGCTGATTTCAATAACGACCAACTCAATGGCACGTACACCACTTGGTTTGAGGATGGCAGCACCCGCAGTGAACGCATTTTTGAAGCCGGCACCGAACTCAAGCGCCGCGAATGGAACGCCAAAGGCGAACAGAAACCGCTCAAGACCTGGAACTCTGACGGTACACCCAAAAATTAACCCGCAAACAAACGATGAAAAAATATTTGCCGATCGCACTTTGCTCAATCGTGTTCGCCGCATGGAGTGTGACAGCCCAAGATGCGAACCCGCCGGTGAACCCCGCCCTTGCCGCGGCCAAGGCGAAGTTTGAATCCGTCAAGGCCGCTGCTGCTGCGGGCGATGCTGCCAAGCTGCACGAACTGGGCGATCTCCATTACGCCGGCAAGGGAACGGGACGCAATTACGCCGAGGCGTACAAGGCCTACCTTGCCGCGGCGGAAAAGGGCCATGTGATTTCCGAGGCCACCGTTGCCTGGATGTGCCGCAACGGACAGGGCACCGCGCGTGATTACAAAAAGTCAATGGAGTGGTACACCAAGGCCGCCGAGAAAGGCCACGTGGAATCGCAGTTGGGCTTGGCCGAGTTGTACTATAATCAAGTGGGCCTGTCGGCACGGGATTACCCAACCGCATACAAGTGGTACCTCATTGCAGATGGCTTGGGCAGCAAGGTGGCCAGGGCGTTTTTGCCCCGGATGCAACAGACGGTGCTTAAGGAACCCAAGGTGACCGCCGAGCAAAAGGCCGCCGCCGAAAAGGCTGCCGCCGACTGGCTCACTGCCTACTCCAAGAAATAGCTCCGGCACACTGGTTCATCTCTTTCACCCCATCCAAAAACAGGTTGTTCGCAAATGTGAATAACCTGTGAAAATCGTAGAATAACTTTCACTTTGTATTTTCCACTTCCGTGCTATCTTCGATTTGTCAGCGGAATTTCCAGGGCAACTTGGAAAGGATACTGGCCGAGTCAGAGACTTAGAGAGGCTGTTTTTCGGAGTGGCCTTTCGGCTGGAAGGAAGCCTTCGGGCGGGTATTCAGTGAGAATCAGGCTTGTCGCCTCCACCCGAGGCATCCTTGGCGAGACGGCTCCGGCTCCGGCCGGTTTCGACTCAACAGGGCTTGACCGTCTGGGAAGTGAACTCCGGTTCACCGCCTGGGCGGTCTTTTTTTGGGTTCTATTTTTCATTCTAATTATTTAACAAAGAAGGTCAGGATGCTCAGGATTTTTTGCTATCCTAGTTATCGTGAATATCCTTGTTCAAAATTGCGAATCTATGTTGGAATTGAGCCAGTCGCGTGCTATATTTCTTTAGCCCGATTTAGTCGCAATTGAAGACTCCTCATGGTTGATCTTGCCAACAACAACGATTCCCAAAAAGATTCTGAATCCAAAGCGATCCAAGCCGTAGCGGATTTGGTGGAGCAGGCCGAGGCTGCGGGGGCGAGTGATGTGCATTTGCAAATGTGCGGGGCAGGCGAGGCACCGGCCCAGGTCAACTTCCGGCTCGATGGGCTAATGAAGCCGGTGGATGAATTGCCTGTCGCCGTGGCGGGGCGCATGTTCGGGCGCATCAAATATTTGGCCCGGCTGAAAACTTATCAGGATTCCCTCCCGCAGGATGGCCGCATCGCGCGCGAGGAAATCAATGCCACCCACGATGTGCGCGTGGCAACGTATCCCACCGTGACGGGCGAAAAAATAGTACTGCGATTTTTCCCCGAGTCAGCCCAATCACTCGATGACCTCGGTTACCAACCCGCAACCCGCGCGGTGTTGGAATCCTTTCTCAACTCCCAATCCGGGTTGCTCCTACTCACTGGGCCGGCGGGCAGCGGCAAGACCACCACGATTTATTCCTGCCTGCAGCATCTTGCCCAAACCGGCGGACGCCACATCATCACCGTGGAGGATCCCGTCGAACAAATCCTGCCGGGCATCATGCAAACGGAAGTGAATGAGGCACGCGGCCTTACTTTTGCAACCGCCGCGCGGCATTTGATGCGGCAGGATCCGCAGGTGCTGGCCATTGGCGAAATCCGCGATGAAGAAACCGCCTGCATTGCCGTGCGCGCAGCGCTCACCGGTCATCTTGTGATTTCCACCCTGCACGCAGGTTCGTGCTCGGGCGTGCTGGAGCGGTTGCTGGCGATGTGCCCGGATCGCTACGCCGTGGTGGCGGCATTGGAGCTAGTTTTCAATCAACGACTGGTCCGTCGCCTCTGCGCCGCTTGTGCGGGCAAAGGGTGCAGTGATTGTTCGCAAACCGGATTCAAGCATCGCCTGCCCATTGCCGAATGGGCGCGGATGGATGACGCGTTGCGTGCGAAAGTGCGAGAAGACGGGGCATCCATTTTTCAACCCACAAGTCCGCTAGTTACTGCCGGTGGTGAATTGCTTGATAAAAATCAAACCACCCAAGCCGAGCTTAAGCGCGTTTTGGGGAATTAAAAAATGTCCATCCCATCCGACGAACTCGCCTTTGCAAATGAACAACTGGCGGGGATGCTCAAGAGCGGTCTGCCACTGGAGGGCAGCCTGCGAGAATTGGCGGGCTCGATGCAGCGCGGTCCATTGCGATCCGAACTGGGGGCACTGGAACAAGATCTCGCCTCCGGTAAATCACTGGCTGATGCGCTGGAAGGCCGTGACCTTCCGCCGCTTTACAAAAAAATGCTGCAAGTCGGCGCCGAAGCAAACAGCCTGCCCGCCGTGCTCCAATGGTTGGCCGATCACTACGCCCGCACGCACACGGCTTGGCTGCGGCTTAAAGGGCTGATGGTGTATCCGCTGCTGGTGCTGCTCACCGCCACGGCCCTTTCGCTCGGCGTGGCGTGGAGCATGAACGAAGTGTTGGAGATTGTGCCGGTGGCGGGTTTTTATGGGATGGACAAAGAGCCGGTCGCGTCAAAATTCTATCAATGGGCTCCGCCGATATTATTGGCGTTAGCAAGCGTGTCAGCACTTGTGTTATTGGGATTGCCGGGGCTTCGTGGCAAAGCGATTTGGAATCTTCCCTCGTTTCGCGAGGCACGCCTATCCCGCGTAGCGGGCGCAATGGCCATGTTGTTGCGCAGCGGCTGTTCACTTCGCGAATCGTTGGATCTTGTTGCCGAATTGGAAAATGATAACGCAGCCGGCGCGGAACTGACCCAATGGAGTGAGCGACTGGAACAGGGAGAGGGCAAGCCGGAGGAATTCGCCACGCCGGGCAAGGTGTTCCCGCCGCTATTCACGTGGACGCTTCGCAGTGGCGGTGAAGATCTTGCTGCGGGATTCACCCGTGCGGCGGAATTGTATCATGCCCGGCAGGCGCATCGCACGGATGCGTTCCTGTTCGCCGCATTGCCGCTGGCCATCGTTGCGCTGGCACTGTTGATCATGGTGCAGGTGCTTCCATTGATGATCAGCGTCACCCAAATGATGGATAGCCTGGGGGCTTAATCTTCAGCCATGACGGAATTCAATTTCATTCAAGTGAGCGTGCTGGCCGTTTCGGGGCTGTTGGTGATTGCGCTGTTTCGCCTGGGTGGGTACGTGCTCGCCCTGCCGTTACGACGGCGCGAAAACTCGCGGTTATTTCTGGATCTCATTGAAACAAGCCTGCGCGAAGGCCGGCGTGTGGAGGAGGTATTTTTGTCATGCGCCAAAGCGGGTGATCGGTCAGTGGAATTTCTTTCCGTACCCCGCACCCCGTTTATGCTGGGGATGGCGCATTTGTTTTTGGGAGGCGCGGGCCTGCTCATTACTCTGGCTTCACTCCTAACAATGACGGGCGGCTTTGGGTTCGCACGTGACGGATTATCCTGGGAAGAACTAGCCTCCATGCACATTCATCTTTGGAGTTTTGTTTGGTTTGGATTTAATGTTTGGGCCGGAATACTGTTGGTTCGATATCGCAAATGGGGCCGATATTTGGCGATCGGATTGTCGGTGGTCCACATTATTTTGATCAACCTTGCCGCCGGTTCAATGATCCTATCGGGCAATTTGGCCGGCTTGATGATTGCGGCGAGTGGATATCTAATCCCTGGAGTGGTCATTTATTTGCTCACCAAGCCCGAGGTAACTGCTTCGTTCGGCAACGATGGGAAACAGGAACACTTGCTCGTCACTCGGCTTCGCGAATTGGAATTGGTGGAGGCATTGCGTCGGGTGCCCGGATTGATCGAGCCGCGGATTGTTTCGCTTTTGGCCGTGGGGCGCGAGCTCGGTGATTTCAAAAAAATCATGCCCGCCTGCCGCTCCGTGCTGGGCGAGGCAACCGACAAAGCCCGGACTGCACAAAACCATTTCGTGATCATCGCCCTGCTGGTTATGCCATTCAGTTTGGTCGTTCTGCCGATGCTGGCAATTTATATCGTGCCTAAATTCAAATCGATCATGGCCGATATGAGCGATGAAACAAATGTGCAAATCTGGCCGGTATTCGATTGGTTGGCTGAAAACATCGCTTTGATGGGCGTTGTGCACGGGTTGGTGCTGCTGGTGTTGTGGATGTTTGTGCTGGCATACCTCGCCGGGTCGCGCCTGAAAATTTTCTTCGCGCAGTTCATGCCAAAAGCTTCCGCGCGACTGGAGCTGGCACTGCCTTGGCGGCGCAAACGAGTTCAAAGGGATTTTTCCGTATGCCTTTCCTTGTTGCTCGATGCCGGATTGCCCGAGCCACGCGCGCTGGAATTATCGGCGGAAAGCACTGGCAATCAGATCATTCAAAATCGCGCCACTACCGCCTGCAATGATTTAGCCAAAGGCGTCCCGTTGCCCGAGGCGCTGAAGCGCATTGATGATACAGGTGAATTTCAATGGCGCCTTACCACCGCCTCGCGGGCCGGGCAGGGGTTTCTCATTTCCCTGCGCGCATGGCATGATGCCCTCGATGCGCGCGCAGCCCAGCAGGAGCAAGCCGCCGCCCAAATGGCAACCACCGGACTGGTGTTTTATAATGGAACCATCGTCGGACTACTGATGTTTGGTGTGTTCCAATTTCTCATCAACATCCTCAACATTGCCGCATTATGGTAACGCAACGTCCATCGCAAAACCGGGCGCATCAACGCGGCACATTGACGTCTGAGGTGATGGTGGCGCTGGCCATTCTTACGGCGGTGATGATCCCGCTAGTGGCGTCATCCGTGCAGGATCAACGGCACACCCGCGAATTGTATCTGCGCGCCGTGGCGATGGAAATTGTAGATGGCGAAATGGAGGCACTCGCCGCGGGCGCGTGGACTGCGTTTGATGAAGGACAGCATGCGTATCCCATCACCGCCCAAGCCGCCACTAATTTGCCGCCGGGCAAAATAGTTTTCACCCGCACCCCAGCCGCGATTCGCCTCGAGTGGCTGCCGGATGACCCAGTAGCGCACAAACACATCCGCGTTGTTCGGGAGAAACAGTTGCCATGAACCTCAAGCGACGCAATTTAACCCCAACACATCGCCGCGGCTTTTTGTACGCGGAAGTGTTGATGTATATGGGGTTACTCTCGATGTTTAGTGTGCTGGCGTATCAAACTTATTACCAAGCTGAGCGGCAGGCGGGGAGTATTCAGCGCAATTCACGTGAAATTTCTGAAGCCCTTTACGCGGGCGAACGCTGGCGGGCGGATGTTCGCCAAGCCACCGCCGAACCGGAATGGATCCCAAGCGGTTGGCGCAAAGCAATGGTCATGCGGCTGACAACGCCGACGGGAAACATCGACTATTATTTTTCAGAAAACCAAGTTTGGCGCAAAGCGGGCGATGGCACGAGGGAACCGGTGATGCACAACGTGAAACAATCCAGAATGATTTCCGAAATGCGGGGCGCAGTGTCCGTGGTGCGCTGGGAATTGGAAATTTTATCTCCCGATCCTCTCCGCGCAAAATTGCGTCCGCAGTTTACATTTTTAGCCGTTCCCAATCTGCAATCAACGCCATGAACATCAAAAATAACACCCTCCAATCCCAGGCCGGCCAACGTGGCGGGGCGTTGCTAATGGTCATGCTGATGCTGACCTTGATCGCGCTGTTCGCTGCGGCGAACAAGCGCAGCAACTATGGTTTGAACGACGAACTCAATCGCATCGAGGCCGAGCAAATTAAGCGGCTTAATGCAAATTGAACTTTGTGTTTTTGACTTTCCCGCGTTGAGTTTTTACCTTCGCCCGTATGGGCGATCACGAATCCATCCTTCAAGCCAAACTAAAGGTCATCGATGACACACATCGCTTTGTCATCGGGCATTCCGCGCTGCTCATCATCGACATGCAACACGGGTTCATCGATGAAGGCGCATCACTGGAGGTCGCCGCAGCACGCGACATCATTCCCAATCACGCTCGGCTCATCGAAGCCTTTCGCTCGGCCCAAGCGCCGGTGATTTTTACCGAATTTGTTTATGCAGACAATGTGCCGTGCTTGCGCGGGGATCCTTTTGGTATCGAGCATTTGCCGGAAGCAGGCTCGCCCGGTTTTGGTAGTCCATCGAGCAATTGCCTCATCGGGCACAATGCCGGCAGCGGCGCGGAATCGGCTGACACCATTGATGAATTAAAACCGCGCCCGGAGGAACTGGTGATTCGCGCCCACACCTACGATAAATTTTACGGCACGCCACTGGACCTCGCATTGCGTAGTCAGAAAATCTCGCATCTGTTTGTGGCTGGCATCACCACCGATGTATGCGTCAACGCCACCCTCATCGCGGCGACTCAGCGCAACTATTGCGTCACCGCCATCACCGATGCGTGCGCCTCGCCCTGGCCGGAGCTGCACGAGGCTTGTTTCAAAATCTGGCAGCCCAAGTTCGCCCGCCTCAATACCACCGCCAAAGTGCTGGAGGAAATTCAATAAATGAAGCTCTGTCGATTTGAACAAAACGGCGAAACGCGTGCCGGATTTTATGAGAACGAAAAGGTCATCCCACTGGAAGCCTCTGTCAATGCCGTTGGCGAATCCATTGATGCTACCGATAATTTACTGAGTTATTTGCCCGGAGGCGCGCAACGCGAAGCGGCATTGCGAATGGAGCAGTGGTTGGAGGCCAATGCTTCGGAGGCTGCGGGGATGCAAGTTTCGAATGTCAAAATTCTCACACCCATTCCGCGCCCCAACAAGCTGTTGCTGCTGGCGGGCAATTACGCCAAGCACATTGAGGAAGGGGGCGAGATGGCGGTGGAACGCGCGCGCACGTATCCCTACGTGTTCATGAAACCGCCGAGCACCACGCTGAACCGGCACGGCGGCACCATTCCCATCCCGGCTGTTTCGCCGGACAATATTGACTGGGAGTGCGAACTGGGCGTCATCATCGGTCGCCGCGCCAAGGGTGTCAGCGAAGCTGAGGCGCTGGATTACGTGGCGGGCTACACGGTGGTGAATGATATTTCTGATCGTGGCTTCCGCCCCAACCCCGATCGCACCGAGCGAGAACGCGACAAGTTTTTCGACTGGCAACACGGCAAATGGCACGACGGCAGTTGTCCCGTGGGGCCGTGCGTAGCGTGTCCGAATTCCATTCCCGATCCACAGGCATTACCGCTCAAGCTGATGGTCAACGGCGAGGTGCATCAGGATGCCAGCACGGCGCTGCAAATTTTTCCGGTGGCGGCGGTCATCGAATTCATCTCCGCCTTTGTCACGCTGGAACCTGGCGATATTGTTTCAACCGGCACGGCTGCGGGCGTCGGCCACGCGAAAGGCGTGCACTTGAATCCTGGAGATATAGTCCAGGCCAGCATCGATGGGATTGGGGTGTTGAAAAACACAATGGTTGCGGAGTAGGGTTTCCGGAATGGAAACGTCAACTGAGGCTCCGATTCAATCTGCCATTTGCCCCAATTGCGGGGACACCATTTCCAACCCGCGATATTTTTGCCCACACTGCACACGGCCGATCCGGGACACAGTTTCATGCGAGGGCTGCCGTGAGCCTATCGCGGCTCAGGCCAAAAAATGTCCGCATTGCAACACGGCCAACGCGGCGTTATTGGCAGCACAAGCGGGGCAGTTGCAAATTTCCGTGCAGGCAAGCCCATTCGGATCTTTCTTTGCCACGTGGAATTTCACAAACCTGTTTCGCCCGCCAATTATCGAAGTGAAAGATGGAAAAATAAACACCACCGTTTGGACATTTTTCACGTTGCGCGTGCATCAGTCTGAAATCGAAATGACGAGATTGGCCAGCGTGCGCCACACCAAGGGCGTGATTTGGAGTAGCCTAGTTTTCGAAACCTTTGGCGGCGCCGCTGAGGATATGGGCCAGCACGGCCTACGCCACGACGATGCCATCAACGTGGCCACGCGCATCAAGGAAGTGATCGGGCGCTAAAACAGATTCAATTCATGGCCCATCTTCAGGTTCGTCGGAACTTGGGGGCTGCTTTGCATTGCAGTTGGTGACAGCTGTTGCCTCATCTGTTTTTTTGCGAAACCAAAAATAGCCCCAAACGGCCCATGTCAGTCCGCCGATAACAGCGCCGATGGCTCCTCCTTTGAGGCCGTATTGAATAAGGTGTTCCAAGAGGTCCGGCAAAATTCCCCCAAATTCACGCTGATTCGTCGGACCCAAAGGAGTTGCGAACACACAAATGACTGCCCCGGCAATTGTCGTGACGACTAGGATGGCAATTCCTAGAAAAATAAATGTCAGGACTTTTGCAGTTGTGCTCATAGTGATGGATTAGTTTTGAGTTTGTTTGTTTTCCTGACGACCAATATATGGTTTTTTTCACGAAAGTGTTAATTGAATAAATCAATGTGGCTATTGAACGAATCAATAGTGCAGCATTGATAATGCGAGCTCATCCTTGTTTCTCAAAACAAAATCACCTGCCGCGCGACTTCGCCTTGTTGCAGCCGGTCGAAGCCCGCGTTGATTTGCTCCAGCGTGATGGTGTCGGAAAGTAACCGATTCACCGGCAGTTTGCCTTCACGGAACATCTCGATGAAGCGCGGAATGTCGCGTGCGGGTTGGCAGCTGCCTTGGTACGAACCTTTCACCGTTTTCTCCAGGGCACTGAGCGACACGGCGGGCACGCTGAATTGGTGGTCCGGATGCGGCAGGCTGATGGCGATGGTGGTGCCGCCGCGCGCGGTGGATTCGTATGCCTGCGTCAGCACGGTGGCGATGCCGGCGCTTTCGAGGGCGACTTCCACACCGCCGGCGGTGAGGTCGCGGATGGTTTCCACGGGGTCGCATTCGCTGGCATTCACCGTGTGGGTCGCGCCAAGTTGACGGGCCATTTCCAATTTGGATTCCAGCAAATCCACGGCGATGATGGTGCCGGCCTCGCACGCCTTGGCCCCCATCAACGCGGCCAAGCCCACGCCGCCGAGGCCAAACACCGCAACGGATTGGCCGAGCTGAATGTTGGCGGTGTTCATCACCGCGCCTGTGCCGGTCATTACCGCGCAGCCAAAGAGCGTGGCGTGTTCAAAAGGCAAGTCGTTGTCAATTTTCACCAACGAGCCGGGGAGGGTGACGGTGAATTGCGAATAGCCGGACACACCACAGTGATGAAAGTACGGTTTGCCATTTTGGCTGAAGCGTTGGGTGCCGTTCATCAGCGTGCCGGCGTTATTGGCGTCCGCGCCCGGCTCGCACAGGGACGGACGGCCCTCGGCGCAATAACGACACGCGCCGCAGCTGGGGATGAACGTGAAAATCACGTGGTCATCTGGCGCAAAGCCGGTCACGCCCTTGCCCACCTCGCGCACGATGCCGCTGGCTTCGTGGCCCAGCACCATCGGCATCGGGCGCGGCCGCGCGCCTTGGATGACCGACAAATCCGAGTGGCAAAGCCCAGCACCTTTGACCTCCACCAACACCTCGCCTTCGCCCGGGCCATCGAGATTAATTTCCTCGATGATCATCGGTTGCGATGTCGCGTAGGGCAGTGGCTGTTCGGTTTGGTGCAGAACCGCCGCGGTGGTTTTCATCGGCGGGAGGATTGTGGAAATTGCAACGGATTGCAATTGCCCAGCCGTTTGGGCATACTGCGTGGATGCAATTGGCGGCAAACAAGCATGCATTTACGCTGGTGGAATTGTTGGTGGTGATTGCCATCATTAGTTTACTGGCCGGGATGCTGCTGCCCACGCTGGCCAAAGGAAAAGCCAAGGCAAACCGCATCAAGTGCGCCAATAATTTGAGGCAGGTGAACACGGCGTTGCATAGTTTCACAATGACGCACGATTCGCGTTATCCGTGGTTGCTTACTCCACAACAGGGCGATGCGATGTTTAAACGCATGTATGGTCCGGCACATACGGGTTGGATTCATTTGTGGGATATTCGGTTTGTGTTTTTGAATGAACCAGCCCGGCGCGAACTGGTGACTGCCCGTGTGCTGGCTTCTCCTTGCGATCCTTCGGTTACGGTCTTTAACGAGGAAGAAGCGACCGATGGCAAATGGGAAGGCTTCGGCGCGGGTTTCGATGGCATGCATATTCACATGGATCATCGTTCAATGAGTTATGGCGTACATTTGGGCGCGGATGTGCAACGATCATCGAGCATTCTTGCATTCACGCGCAATTTAATTGGTGAGCCGGCTTATGAATTCAATTATCCCGCAGGTAGGGCGGTTCCAGACATGGCAGAATATTTGGGTGGCGCATTGCGATTGAGCAAACTCAATTCCCCAAACCAACGATTCATTGGCAATGATCATGCGGATGCCGTGATGTTGCATCGGCATGCGATGGCAGGGCTGGGCGCAAGTCAGGGGCAGATCACTTTTGCTGATGGCAGTGTGGCGCAGACGACTGATGCTGGTTTGGCTCAGTCCATCAAGATGCACGCGGCCAGCCATGGAGGTACGCACATGGGGGTGAATGAAAATATGACGCGCCCGTCTCAGCGTGTTGATTCCAACGGCACGATGAGGCTTCGCTAGTGTTGATTCGTTAGTTTGCCGGTTCGCTTTAGCCAATCTTCAGCTAACGCAGGCCATTTTGAAACGGGGTCATTCGAAGGTCGCAATCCAAAACCATGTCCGCCGTGAGGAAAAACATGCAGAGCGGATTGAACGCCCGCGCGCCGCATAGCAAGCCACATTTGCACACTGCAATCCGCAGAGATGTGATCATCGCCGGCATGAATGAAAATCGCTGGCGGCGTGTTTTTATCAACCGGCAATTCGGGTGCAAGATTGGTTTTATCGGCAAGCAGATACGCAGGATACACAAGGATGCCAAAGTCCGGGCGGCAACTGACTTCATCTGCGACATCCACTTTTGGATAAGTGCGTTTGCGATGCTGGGTCATGAGGGAAGCGGAGAGGTGGCCGCCTGCAGAAAACCCTAGGATGCCAATGCGATTGGGATCGATCCCCCATTCCTTGGCATGATGACGCGTCAATCCTAATGCACGTTGGGCGTCTTGTAACGGTGCCTCGTGCTTCGGGCGATTGGCTCGGCGCGGCACGCGATATTTGAGCACCAATGCGGTAATTCCAATGCTGTTAAGCCATGTGGCTACTTCTGTCCCTTCCAAATCCCATGCGAGAATGGAATACCCCCCTCCGGGACAAACCACAACCGCAGCACCATTTGCCTGGGCTGGTTTGAAAACGGATAAAGTTGGCACGCTGACATTGCTGATCCGGATGACCTGTTTTTTCCCGGGCCGAGCGGGCAGTGGGGCTTCCGAACCGATGTCGCCTTTTTCACCGGGAGCTTGAGCAGGCCAAAGTTTAAGGGTTTTCCATGGCTTAACGGCTTCAGCAGAGCAAAAGCCACAGAGCATTAGTGAAATTATGAGGTAAATTTGCATAGGCAGATGGTGCGCCAAGTTTTTTGGTGAGTACAGAAAAATGGATTTAAATTGGTTTGAGCCGAGCAGCCATTGCCTCCACAATTCGGGCGGATGATACGTATTGGGCTCATCGGGTTGTCGCACGATCACGTGTGGGATTTGCTGCCGGAGATGGCAGCCAACGAACATGTGGAACTGGTGGCCGCTGCCAGCACCAAACCGCCCTTGCTCGATCGCATTGGCAAGGAATACGGCGTGGCCACTTTCACGGATTCCGGCGAAATGGCCGCAGGCGATCCGCTCGATGCGGTTTGTCTTTTTGGCGATAATCGCGCCGGTGCAGAGGAAGGCGTGAAGGCACTCGAACGCGGTTGGCACGTGCTCATCGAGAAACCCCTCGCTGCGGATCTCGACGGAGCTAATCAAATGCTCCAAACCGCCGACACCACCGGCAAACGGCTTATGGTCAATTGGCCCATTGCGTGGTGGCCCAGCGTGCAACACGCCCTTGCTCTTGCACAGTCCGGCGAGATTGGCGAGGTGTGGCAGGTGCGTTACCGCGCCGCGCATCAAGGCCCCAAAGAAATGGGCGCCAGCGAATATTTCTGTGACTGGCTTTATGATCCCAACCGCAATGGCGGCGGTGCGTTGATGGATTATTGCTGCTACGGCGCCGTACTCTCACGCGTGTTGCTCGGCCGCCCACACAGCGTCACGGCCGTCACGGGTAATCTGGTGAAGACCGATCTTGATGCCGAGGACAACGCCGTGTTGCTCATGCATTACCCCAACGCCATCAGCATTGCCGAGGCCAGCTGGACGCAGATTGACAAGGTGACCAACTATCACACGCAAATTTATGGCACCGAGGGAACGCTGCTTGCCGAGCCCGGCGATGGGCGTCTATTGCTGGCCACGCCGAAGAATCCTGAAGGCAAGGAAATCGAAATCCCAAAGCCGGAAGCTCATTTGCAAAACCCCATCGCGCACTTTCTGCACTGCCTTGACCACGACACGGCTTTCCAACCTCTCTGCCGCCCGGGCCACTGTCGTGATGCACAGGAAATTTTGGAGGCCGGTGTGCAATCCGCCAGCACCGGCAGCAAAGTAGATCTCCCGCAGCTTGCAGGGTTGGATTGATTAGTTCGCCGAATCTTTCGGCGCGGTGGTTTCTTCCTCGTCCTCGGCGGCGATGGTTATGGGTTCGTCATTATTCTCTTCTTCGTGATTGCCGTATTTCGGATCAGGCAGTTTGCCGGCAATGAACCAACCGGCTGCGAACACGAAGAAACCAATGGCCGCCGTGGTATACGCCACGCGCATGGCGAAGCCTTCCGGGCCGTGCAAGGCTGCGGGGAAAAGGCCCTGCCATTTTTCATCAGTCACAGTGAATACTAGAAACGCAAAGCTGGTGCCGATCAGGCGGCCGCCGATGTTCGCGGCAAAGCTTTCGCCCGTGCCGCGCAGGTGGACGGGGAAATAACGCGGCAGCATGTTTCCCCAAAAGGTGAACTGACCGATGACCAAAACCCCAGCAAAAAACACGCCGACGTAAGCAGTGGAAAGGCTATTGGCGATGAGGAACCCGAACGTGAGGGGCATCAGAAAAATCCCGGGCAACAGGAAAGTGCGCAGGACCGATCGGCAGGGAGCGTCTTTCAGGAATTGAGTGAGTTTTGTAGTGAGCCACCACACAGGAACACCAACGAGACTGCCAAACAAAATGCCTTTGCCAAGGCACAACAAATGGGCGGTGATGGCACTGGTATTGGGGTCGGCAAATTTTAGGCCAAAGCCCATCATAGATTCACAAATGAGAAAAGCGGCGAGGATGGACCAACCCACAAAGGGCAAAATATTTGCGGTGCCGCGTGCCACCACGATGACCATGATCATGGCCATCAGGGCGCGTCCGAACAGGCCGCCGATTTCTTGCACCTTGGTGACGTGTGCGACGTGCACGCCTTCAGCAGCCTTGGTGGCACGGCTGCCGGCGATGGCGGTTTTATTTTTATCAAGCCCTTGGGCTTGTGCATTGGCGATCGCTTTCTCCTTGGCCGCGGTGGAATCCGCCGCCACCTCGGGTGCCTTGGGCAGGATGAGCCTCATGTGTTGCAGCGCGCCGAAGGCACCGCCGTAGGCGAGTGCGAAGAGCAGGGTAATTATGATTGTAACCCGTTTGAATTGCGGTGCGAAAAGTTCACCCAGACTTGGCCGCTTGAGTTTGCCGGCGTCTTTTTTCTTTTGCCATTGGGGTGACTCAGGCAGGAAGGGGCGGATGATGATCAGCGGGATGGCGGGGATCAAGCCGCTCATCAATGTGTAACGCCAAACGGCGTTGTTGCTGTCTTCAGAAACATTGCCCAACACACCCGAGAACCAATCGGGGATCACTGGCAAGCCGCCCGCACTGGAAACCTGCGAAAGATAGCCGTAAACAATCGCGACAGTAAGGCCGCCAGCGGAGGAAAAGGCTTGCGTGTAGCCCAAAACTTTTTCGCGCTGCACACGGTTGGGAAACAATTCGGAGAGCCAAGCTACGGCCGCAACAAACTCCACACACACGCCAATGAAAACAAGGCACCGAAAAAAGAGCAGTTGGTAGGGCGTGGTGGAAAAGCCCGCACAAAACGCTGCCACCGCATAAAGTAAAATGCTGAAAGTCAGTACGCGCCGACGGCCAAAGAGGTCGGTCAAGTAACCGCCCAGTAATCCAAAGATGCCGCCGCAAATGGCCGGCACAAAAAAGATGATCCGAAACCACTGGGTGAATTCCGGTGTGCCGGGTTTCACTCCGGCTAAATCCA
>CAZJRV010000027.1:4022-18382 GCA_964548235.1 uncultured Verrucomicrobiota bacterium | reverse complement strand
GCGATGTGATGATGGAGGTGGACTGGAGCGTGGGGCAGATTCTCGAAACACTGTGCAAGCACAAGCTGGAGAAAAACACACTCGTCATTTTCACCAGCGACAACGGCCCGTGGCTGAGCTATGGCGACCACGCCGGCAGCGCAACCCCCTTGCGCGAAGGCAAGGGGACGATGTTCGATGGCGGCTGCCGGGAAAGCACGCTGATGTGGTGGCCCGGCACTGTGCCCGCCGGCAGCACCTGCAAGACGCCGGCAATGACCATCGACATTTTGCCAACGGTAGCCGAGCTGATTGGCGCGAAACTGCCTGCCCACAAGATCGACGGCAAGAGCATTGCGAACCTCGTGAAGGGCACCAGCAGCACGAGCCCGCAGAAGGCCTATTATTTTTACATGGGCCGCCAATTGCAGGCCATCCGCATGGGCAAATGGAAACTCCATTTCCCGCACGGTTACCGCACCATGGCCGGCAAGCCCGGCGGCAAGGACGGCATCCCCACCCGCTACAGCCAGGCGAGAATCGGCTTGGCCTTGTTTGATTTGGAAAAGGATATCGGCGAAACCACGGACGTGAAGGCCAAGCACCCCGAGGTTGTATCGCGGCTCCGCGCCCTGGGCGAAGCCATGCGAAACGAGCTGGGCGACACCAATCGCAAAGGCAACGGGAAGCGCCCAGCCGGCCAGCTTTAATTCGAATTTGATCCGTGTACGTATTGTTCATCTTTACAAAAAAGGGGTCGACAACTTTCAGTTTCACGCTACTGTCCCCCGTCCCAACGCACGGTTAACCTCCAATGCGTCCAAGCCTAATCCTTATTGTGGGATTGATGGCGGGGGGCGTTTTTCAATCCGCCCCGGCCGCCCAGCAATCCGCGCACGGTGTTCGCCACGCGTTCCTCGCGACCGGCGCGCAAACCTACATTGTCTCCCACACCGACCGCGTTGTCTGGCGTTACCCGCGCCCCACGCGTGATGGCTGGATGCTGCCAAACGGGAACCTGCTGCTGGTTTTGGCTCACGGGAAAAATTACGGCGGCGGCGTGGTGGAAGTCACCCGCGGCGGACGCGTGCAGTTTGAATACCGCGGCAAACAAAAAACCGTGAACACCGTCCAGCGCCTGGCCAATGGCCGGCACCTCATCGTGGAAGGCGGCCCAAGGCCCTGCCTGCTGGAGGTGGATGCCATGGGGCGCACGCTCCTCAAGCTCACGCTGCAATCCGCCGCCAAGGATCCGCTTCAACAGGCAGGCGCCGCGCGCAAGCTGGCCAATGGAAACTATCTCGTGCCCCAACCCGCGGACAAGGTGGTTCGCGAATATACCGCCAAAGGCAAAGTGGTTTGGGAAAAGAAAACCGATGGCAAACCCTTCTGCGCCTTGCGACTGCCCAACCAGCGCACACTCATCGCCTGCACCACCGGCAAATGCATCCTTGAGGTGGATGCCAAGGGCAAGGAAACGTGGAAGCTCACCAACCGCGATTTCCGGGGGGCGCGCATGCTGGATCTGCACTCGGGCATCCAGCGGCTACCCAATGGCAACCTCGTCTTTGCCACTCACCGGCCCGGCCGCGCGGCAGCGCAACTGGTGGAAATCAACCGCGCCAAGCAATCGGTGTGGACCTATTCCCAGCCCAACCGACCGGCCATCCGCCACTTCCAAATCCTCAATACCAACGGCAAAGCCCTCCCCGGCTTGCCGTTGCGTTAGTTCCAATTATCCTTTACCTCCGTCCGCTGCGGGTAAACACTCCCGCCCATGAAAGCCACCCGTTTCCTCTTGGCGTTCGCGTGTGCCTCGGCCCTGTTAATGGGTTTGGGTTGCGGGAAACCAACCGACTCCGACCAAATCACCATCGCCTATGTGACCAACGGGGTGGATCCCTTCTGGGATCTCTGCGCCGCCGGCGTGCGCATTGCGGAGAAGGAATTTAACATCCGATGCGAGGTTCACATGCCCATCAAGGGTGTGGTGGACCAGAAACGCATCATGGAATCGCTCATGGCCAAGGGCGTGGACGGCATTGCCATCAGCCCGATAGATGCGGCCAACCAAACCAAGTTCCTTAATGAGATTGCCGCAAACACCAAGCTGATCACCCAGGATGCCGATGCGCCGGATAGCGACCGGTTGATTTACATTGGCACCAATAATTATCTGGCCGGGCGCGCCCTGGGCAAGCTGGTCAAGGAGGCCATCCCGGAAGGCGGCGAGGTGTTCATCCTCGTTGGGCGCCTGGAGCAGCTCAATGCCCGCCAACGGCGGCAGGGGGTGATCGATGAACTGCTCGGCCGGGCGGAACAAAAATTGGGGTCGGTCAAGTTTGATGCCGAGGATGCAAAGAACCTCACGGCGGAAGGCTCCAATTATACCATCCTCGAAACCCGAACGGATGATTTTAATAAAGCCAAGGCCAAGAGCAACGCCGAGAGCGGGATCGCCAAATACAAAAACCTCAAGTGCATGGTTGGCCTGTTTGCCTACAATCCGCCGGCCTGTCTGGATGCCATCAAGGAAGCCGACCTGACCGGCAAGATCAAGGTGTGCGGTTTTGATGAACCCGATGCCATGCTACAGGCCATCAAGGACGGCACCGCGCACGGCACCATCAGCCAGCAACCGTGGAAATACGGATATGAATCCGTGAAGATGCTCAAGGGCATCCTCGATGGAAACACCCCCACGGACACGTTTCTCGAGGTTCCATTCCTTGTGGTCACCAAGGAAAACGTGGATGAGTTTTGGAAGACCAAGCGGGAAATGGCTAAGCTGGGCAAGCAATAAGCATGGCAGTCCCGGCAACACCGCTGCTGGAGATTCGGGGCCTGGGCAAGCAATTCCCCGGCGTGCGCGCCCTGCACAACGCGCGCCTCACACTCGCCCGCGGTGAAGTGCTCGCAGTGATTGGCGAAAATGGCGCGGGCAAGAGCACGCTCATGAAAATTCTCGCCGGCGTGCAAAAGGCGGATGACGGCGAGTATCGTGTCGATGGCGAGCCAGTCCAATTCCAAATCGTTCGCGATGCCATGACGGCCGGCATCGCATTGATCCACCAGGAACTCAACCTCGCCACCAACCTGGATGTCGCGGCCAATATTTTCCTTGGGCGCGAGCCCAGCCAGTTCGGTTTCATCCACGACACGGATTTGCACAAGTCAGCCGCACAGTTTCTCCAGCGCGTGGGGCTCGACCTGCCCACGGATACCATCGTGGGCACCCTGCCCATCGGCAAACAACAACTCGTCGAGATCGCCAAGGCCCTCTCCTGCAACGCGCGCATCCTCATCATGGACGAGCCCACCAGCAGCCTCTCGCAACACGAGACGGAAACGCTGTTCAAAGTCGTTCGGGATTTGCGCAACGAGGGCATCAGCGTCATTTACATTTCGCACCGACTCGGCGAGGTGACCGAACTTGCCGACCGCGTCCTCGTGCTGCGCGATGGCGAAAACGCCGGCGAACTCAACCGCGAGGACATTGATCACGACGCCATGGTGCGCCTCATGGTGGGCCGTGATCTCGACCAGTTTTACGTGCGCCAACCGCATGAGCCCGGCGACACGATGTTGGAACTCGACTCCCTACGCACCCCGGCGCATCCGCATTGCGAAATCTCGCTACAACTGCGCGCAGGCGAAATCGTGGGCATTGCCGGGCTTGTGGGCTCGGGGCGCACGGAATTGCTGCAGGCAATTTTCGGCATCACCCCTTCGGTGGGCGGCCGCATGCAGTTGGCCGGCAACACGTTCGCGCCGCAACATCCGATTGACGCCATCCGTGCCGGTCTCGCACTGGCGCCGGAAGACCGCAAGCAGCACGGGCTAATCATGCAAATGGCCGTGCGGGAAAACGCCAGCCTCGTCAGCCTTGGACGCGATCAAAAAAACGGGTTGCTCAATTTTGATGCCGAGGAAAAAGTCGCCACCGAAGCGGTCGATCAACTCGCCATCAAGACCCCCAGCCTCGACCAGGCGACCGTCAACCTCTCCGGCGGCAACCAGCAAAAAATCGTGCTCGGCAAATGGCTCGCCCTCAAGCCGCGCGTGCTGTTGCTCGACGAACCCACGCGCGGCATCGACGTCGGCGCCAAGCGCGAAATGTATCGGCTAATGGAACAACTCGCTGCCGACGGCGTGGCCATCCTCTTCGCCTCCAGCGAATTGGAGGAAATACTGGGTATGGCCGACCGAGCGCTGGTGATGCACGAAGGCCGCCTCGCCGGCGAATTGAACCGCAACCAACTCAGCGAGGAAGCCATCATGCAACTCGCCACCGGCTCCGCTTTGGCCGCCTGACCTCAATGAAAAAAAACACCCTCGGCATCATCGGCTTGTTCATCCTGATCTTCGCGGTCACCGCGATCATGAATCCGGATTTCCTCAACGCCTTCAACATGCAAAACCTCATCAAGTGGTCCAGCCTCTACGCCGTCATGAGCATTGGCGTGGCGTTCGTGATCATCACCGGCGGGATTGACCTTTCCATCGGATCCGTCGTGGGGTTGGTGGCCGTAGTATTGGCCGTGATGCTCAAGATAAAGGGCCTGAACCCGGCCGTCGCCATCGCCACCACCTTGGGCCTTTCGGTACTCATCGGCCTCATCCACGGGTTGCTGGTCACCAAGGTCAAACTCCAACCCTTCGTGGTCACCCTGTGCGGTCTCCTCATGTACAGAAGCCTCGCCCGCTGGATCGGAGGCGACCATTCGGGCCTCGGCCCCATCCCCACTAAGGACGATCCGGGCCACGCCAATCTGGAATCCATCAACCAATTGGACAACGTGCTCAGCGGCAAACTCGCCCTCACGGAATCGTTTAGCCTGCCCACCCCGTTAATTTTTACACTCGTCATTGCCCTCACCGCCGCCGTGGTATTGAATCGCACCATTTGGGGGCGCTACCTCTTTGCCCTCGGCAATAACGAGGAAGGCGCGCGCTACAGCGGCATCAACACCGACAACCTAAAAATTGCCGCCTACGTGATCTGCTCCCTGTTGGCCGGAGTTGCCGGGTTGCTTTTCGCCTTTGAAGTCGGCGCCGTGCAGCCCGCGTCCTTCGGCGAATTTTATGAACTCTTCGCCATCGCCGGTGCCGTGCTCGGCGGCTGCAGCCTGCGCGGGGGCGAGGGATCCATGCTTGGCATCATCGTGGCCGTGGCCGTTATCTGGCTCATTTTCAACGCCATGCCGATGTTGGGCATTTCTTCCAAATTGGAATACGGGGTGCTTGGGCTCGTGATTTTGTTCGGAGTCATCGCCGATGAACTGCTCAAAGCATACACCGCCAAACGCGCCGCAGCGAAGCAAGGGGGAATGTAGCCCGGCCCGATGGGCTAGGTTCCGGGCTACAAATTATATTCCTGGCGAGGATTAGCCTCCAAAAACTTTGCAATCTCCGAAGTAAATGCGTCACCGAATTCCTTCAGCTTCTTGTCTCCCACCCCGTGGATGAGGCCGAAGGCGGCGAGGGTGATGGGATACTCCCGAGCCATGTGGCGCAGTGCCACATCGGAAAACACAATGTACGGCGGCAAGCCGCGTTCGCTGGCGAGGGTGCGGCGCAGTTCGCGCAAACGATCGAAGAGCGCCTCGTCACACGCGAGATCGCCCACGCGGGGTTTGCGTTTTGTCTCCTTGGTTTTGGGCACGGCGGGTTGCGTGAGTTCCAACGGCGTTTTGGCGCGAAGCCAATCGGCGCCATCGGCAGTGAGTTCCACCATACTCATGCGTCCGGGGGTTTGATGCAAATAATTCAGCCGAACCAACTCGCGCGCGATCGCTTTCCATTCGTTGCGACCGAATTCATCACCAATGCCGTAGGTGGAAAGCTGCTCGTGGCCCCATTTGCGGACGGCTTCCGTGGCGCCGCCGGTGAGCACTTCCACCAAATGATTCAGGCCAAAATCAAATCCTGATTTTTCGCGAATGCGAAACGCGCACGACAACATTTTTTGCGCCGCAACCGTTCCGTCAAAAGTCTGTTTTGGCTCCAGGCAATTATCGCACGCACCGCAGTTTTCTTCCGAATACATTTCGCTGAAATATTTGAGCAAAGAGCGGCGGCGGCAATCGCGGGTTTCGGAATAATGCACCATTTGCTGGAGCATATTGCGGGCGATAATCTGCTCGTGCTCATCAGTTTTTTCCATGATGAACCCGGTTTGCTTGGCGACATCCGAGGCATTGAAAAGCAGCACGCATTCGGCCGGCAACCCATCGCGACCGGCACGGCCGGTTTCCTGATAATAGCCTTCAAGATTTTTTGGCAAATCGTGATGGATCACAAAGCGCACGTCCGGTTTGTCGATACCCATGCCGAATGCGATAGTGGCGCACACCACGCGCACTTCATCACGAATGAAAGCCTCCTGATTTCGCGCGCGCACTTTTTTATCCAACCCAGCGTGATACGCGGCGGCGCGAATGCCGTTTTCATTGAGCATCCCAGCCAGTCGCTCGGTGCGAGCGCGACTGGAACAATAAATTATGCCACTGTCCTCCGGTTGTTTATTGACCCACTCGAGCACTTGCTTTTGCGGTTGCACGCGCGGGACCACACGGTAAACCAAATTGGCGCGATTAAAGCTGGCCACGAACTGCGCCGGCTCGCGCAGTTTCAATTGGGTGACGATGTCCGCGCGCACGCGTTCGGTGGCCGTGGCGGTGAGCGCCATAAAAGGCAGATCTGGAAAACGGAAACGCAGCTCGGCGATCTGGCGATATTCGGGCCGGAAGTCGTGGCCCCATTCGCTGATGCAATGAGCTTCATCGATGGCGATGGCTTCAGTCTGCCATTGCTCGAGGCGGTCGAGCATGCCATCAAGCATCAGCCGCTCGGGCGCGACGTAAAGCAACCGATACTTGCCATCGTACAAATCCGCCAGCCGACGGCGCGCTTCGCCGGCATCGAGGGTGGAATTGAGAAACGTGGCCGGCACACCCGCCGCCTGCAGCGCGTCCACTTGATCTTTCATCAACGCGATCAGCGGCGACACCACTACCGTAAGCCCATTGCGGGCAAGGGCGGGGAGTTGGTAGCAGAGCGACTTGCCGCCGCCGGTGGGCATGAGCACAAACACGTCGCGCCCCTCGAGCGAGGCGCGGATGATTTCCTCCTGCAATGGCCGAAACGAATCGAAACCAAAGTAGCGCTTGAGAAATTCCAACAGGCTGGGCGTGGGCATTGCCAAAACGTAAAAAGAGGAAAGCTGAAAGTCAAAAGCTAAGGAATTTAATCCTTATCGATTGATTTGGCGCCGAAGAAAACTGTGGCAATGAGGCCGAGGGCCAGCAGCTCAAAAATAGCAATGCCGGCCTGACGACGACGGGATGTCGGCTGTGTACGCATTGGAAAACTTTGTCTCCGTTATTATATACGTTTTTCGCGCCATCATTCTTTCAATTATTTGAAATAAATTTTTAGTTTAATCAAAAAAAGACTGTTTTTTGGAAATTTCGATTCTCGATCCGCGCGCGGTTCAGCGCGCCTGCGGCTCTTTGACAAGGTGCAGGTGCCCGGCGGCAAACGGCCCGTGCCGGGAAATTTCGCCGGTTGGCCAGGTAATAATCAACTGATCCACCTGCTTGACCGCCCCAAGTCCAAAATGAAGTGTCATGGGATTTTGTGAAAGAAACCCTTTGCCACTCACGACTTGGTCGAATCGTTTCTGGTCATCAAACTGCACTTCCACACGCGCATCGATGGCATTGCGATTGCCACGGGTGCCCTCAAGCTTGAACCGAATCCAGTGGTTGCCATTAGCCTGCAGGTTTTCAAAAACCCGTGCGGGTTCCTGATAGTTGCTGATGACTACATCGAGGTCTCCGTCTTGATCCAAATCCACCCAGGCCGAGCCGCGTGAATTGCCCACGTAAGCCAATTCGCAATCCGGTGACACGTCATAGAAATATCCATTGCGCGAAAGGAAAAAGACGTTGCGCTGGTTGCCGTGCTTTTCCATGAGCTCGTGGGTGGTGCCGCCGGACTGGTTCGTTTCGGTTCCGTTCAGGACGAGCATATCCAATTGTCCATCATTTTGATAATCCACAACGCTGGTGCCCCATGCCCACCCGAGCGGGGCGGGTTCGATATAGATTCCATGCACATCCTCGAAGGCTCCGGAGGACGTGCGCTGCAGCAGTTTGTTTGCCACCAGCGTGCGGAGGTTGTTAGCGCGATTGAAATTCACCGTGGTTTTCGCCGTGGGTTTCAGGTAGCGCACGCGATGGGTGAGCTTGGCGATTTGTGAAATGTACACGGCGAGTTGCCCTGAATGATCGAGGTCGAGCAGTGAAAAATTCATCGCATCGTGCACTGTGTCCAGATGCAGCGTGCGGGTTTCCTCCACAAATTTTTTGCCTCCATGATTGCGATAGGCCATGGTCTGGCCAAAGTCATTGAGCGACATGAGGTCCATCCAGCCGTCTTGGTTGAAATCCCAAGCGCCGACGCAGTGGGTCCAACCCTTGTCATTCACGCCCATTTCCGCAGCCACTTCTTCAAATACGTGACGGCCCTCAACCAGCCGATGGTGGTAGAGTTGATTGGGCGGCGCGGAATAGTTGCGGCGTTGCAGGTTTGGCTTCAGCCCCGTGGGCCAAAGGCCGAAATTAGCCACGTACACGTCGAGCAGGCCATCTCGGTCGTAATCGAACCACACGGCCTCGTGCGTCACATTCCGGCCGCCACCGAGGCCCGTTTCCTCCGTCACATCCACCAGCCGGCCCCCGCCGTCATTCCGATACAAATGATTCGCGGCCCAAACATGGGTGACGAACAAGTCGAGATCGCCGTCATTGTCATAGTCCACAAAATATCCTGCGCGCGTTTCGCTATCGTGGTTGAGATTCGCCGTGGCGGCGGCTTTCACCAGCTTCCCTCCGGGGGCGCCGCGCCAAAGCTGGCCACCGTGATTCCCGGCGAAGTAAAAGTCAGTGAGCCCGTCCGAATCGAAATCACCTGCGCTCACGCCACCCCCGGCCACGCCCGTGTTCGTCCGGTGCTGGATTCGGAGTTGATGCAGTTTCGGGTCAGTAGCGTGCACAAAATCCAGGCCTGTTTGGGCGGTGATATCCCGAAACATCGGCCGGGCAATTTCATTGAGCACAGTTTGCCGGGTAAGTGCCGAGTACAAAACCGCAGGCTGTTCCCCCGCTTCTTGATGGCCGGGTGCCAAGCGGTACACCTTGGCAATGGTGGAGCGCATCACCCGGTCGTCCGAATTGGCTTTGGGGTCACCATCGGATAGTGATTCTCCAGCCCATTCGATCATCGCCACAGCCAGCACGGAAAGAAATTCACTGAGTTCCTCGGCGGCGTATGTGTCGAGGTCTTTCATTTCTTCGAGATTATCCAGCGCGCCCTCCTTGATGGTCTGGCTGATCCAGCGCCAATGCCAACCGGTGTCGCGAAAATAATCCTGGCGGTATTCGGAAACAACGCGGCGGAGCTGGGGGTGGTTGGGAAATAGCACCACGTGCCCCTCGGGCAACAGGTGCTGGGGCCAATGCCGGTGAATCACCGCAGACATGGCGGCATGAGTCACCAGCCGCGAGGCCCCCGATTGTTGCTGGGCTTCCCGCCATAACTCGGGGATTAAACGGTCAACCATCAGTCCGCTCAACGTGTTGAATGCCGTGCTGGTAAATTGCCTCTTTCCACTCCACTCGGTGTATTGGCGGAATTGATCGGCGGGGGTGATGGCCTGATTGTAGGCTTGAATAGACTTGAGTTTTTTCCCCGCCAACATTTCTGTACGCGACAAGGGCAAAACCGCGGCCGGTTTGGAATCAGCATCCGGCGCGGGAGCAGGGGCAGGGGCCTTGGGTTGATTGGCGCGCCAATAAAATCCGCCAGCCAGCAACAGGGCCACAACGAGGCCGGTGCCCATCCAATCGATGGAAACGACGGGGCCCGTTTTTGAGGAGGCCGTCATCGGTCTTCAATCATCGGTTCCGGTTCGTTCCTGGAATGCGGCCGCGATGGCCTTGGCATCAATGAGGCTTAGCCTGCGATTCAGCGCATGGTCGCGGGCGTGCTGCAACATGGCCAAATCAAATGCACGAAAGAAGCGATATAAAACCTGCAACGCCGGTTCACCAAACTGCGCGGGCAATCCCCATTCACCTTGGTCATCCAGTTGGCCATGGGCCCAGGCCTGCAACAGTCGCCACGGCTCGATGGTGTCCGAATAATCCTTGAGCGCTTCCTTGCCAACCAGCGTGGGCGAGGGGCCGCCGATTTGGAATTGCGTGCCCTCGGCGGTGTCCACCTTGGGATAGCGCGAATCGAGCACCGCCTGCACGGCGTCCGCCGGGATGAGCCCGGCCTCATCGGCACGGCCTGCCGTGGCATCGTACAGGGACTCGATCAAATCCATATGCTGCCGAATGCGCTCGGCCTTGGCGTCCTCGCTGATCTCGCAGTGGGTGATGAACATCTGCAGCTTGTTAAACGAACTCCAGCAGCGCACGTCCTTGCGGTCTTCCTGCGAACTGACACGGCCATCCAGAAAGGCGAGCATCTGAAAAGTCGGCGGGGGTTCCCCGGCATTCGATATTGGCCTGCCCGGTTCACCGGGCCCACTGCGGGCTATGAACACCGCCGCCACTGCCGCAACCGCCACCACAGCCGCCTGTAATAAACGGGAAGGGCGTGCGGGTTCGGATGAAGTTTCGGCGGTCATAGCTTGGAACAGGGCCGAGGGAAGGTTAGCGAAAAAAAGCCCTGCCAGACAAGGCCAAAGGCCAACTTGGGCAGTCTATTTCCCGGAGGATTCCTGAATGCGATAGAGCCGTCCAGCGGCGAAAGGGCCGTGTTCGGAGACCTTGCCGGTGGGCCAAGTAACCAAGACCTTGTCCACCCGCAATGCGGATCCCAGCCCGTAATGCAGGGCCATTGGGTTTTGCGAGAGGAAACCCTTGGCGCTGACCACCGAGTCAAAGCGTGTTTGGCCGCTAAAGCGCACCTCCACGCGTGCCCCGATTGCGTTGCGGTTGCCGCGCGCGCCCTCGAGTTGAAAGCGGATCCACTGGTGCCCGGCGTCCTGTTGATTTTCAAACACGCGCGCGGGCCCCTTGTAGTCACTGATGGCCACGTCCAAGTCCCCGTCCTTGTCAAAATCAAACCAAGCCGAGCCGCGCGAGTTGCCTTCATACGCCAGCGCACATCGGGGAGACACATCATAGAAATAATTTTTTTCCGAAAGAAAACACGCATTCCGTTGCCATGCATGGCGGATGAGGAATTCACTTCCCTTCGGCCCGGTTGCATTGGGGGAGTTGCCCTCGGTGCCATTGAGCACCAGCAGATCCAAATCCCCGTCATTTTCAAAATCGAACACGCTCGCATCCCACGCCCAGCCGAGCTTGGCCGGTTCGATGTGGATGTCATGCACATCTTCAAACACCCCGGAGGGCAGCCGCCGGAAGAGCTTGTTCAAAACCAAGGCGCGCAGGTTGTCCAAGTGCGCAAACTTTACCTGTGTACCCTGCACGGGCTTGGGGTATCGGACACGGTGAGTGAGCTTGGAAATCTCAGTAACATACAACGCCGGATGACCGGTGTGTTCCAGATCGAGCAGCTGAAAATTCATCGCGTTGTACAGCACATCCAGATGCAGCGTACGGGTTTCCTCCACGAATTTTTTCCCACCCCCATTGCGGTAGGCAATGGATTGGCCAAAGTCATTGAGCGAAATCAAATCCGGCCAGCCGTCCTGGTCGAAATCCCATGCGCCCACGCAATGCGACCAGCCGCGGTCGGCAACGCCCATAGTTTCGCCCACTTCTTCAAACACGTGTTCGCCCGCAACCACACGGTGATGAAACAGCTGGTTGGGCGGGGCTGAGCGATTGCGAATGCCCAGCTCCGGTGAAGCGCCTTGGGGCCACATGCCAAAGTTGGCCACGTAAAGATCAAGCAAACCATCACGGTCATAATCGAACCAAACCGCGCCGTGCGTCACCAACTCGCCACCGCCCACGCCGGTTGCCTGGGTGACATCGGTGAACCTGCCCAAGCCCTCATTCCGAAATAGCCGGTTGGGCGCCAGCACCACGGAAAGAAACAGGTCCAAGTCCCCATCGTTATCATAGTCCGCAAAATATCCCGCGCGCGTTTCTCCCTCAACCACAATCCCGGCAGCTTCCGTCACTGTTTCAAAACGCCGCCCATTCACATTCCGGCAAAGCGCGCCTCCATTGCTCCCCGCAAAATACAGATCCGTGAAGCCATCCCCATCGTAATCCGCCGCGCTCACCCCCCCACCGGCGATGCCGGTGGGCAGCACCAACTTTGCCCGGCTCGCGTCCAGCCCCGGATCGGTGGCATGCACAAACTCAATGCCCAATCGCTGCGTGGCCTCCCGAAACATCGGCTGTGGCAGCCCGGCCAGCACCTGTTCGCGCGTGAGCTGCGAATACAACGCCTCAGATCGCCGGGGCTGGGAAACGTATTCCGCAGCCTGCGCGTGCATCAACGCCAAGGTGCGGTTCATCACCGTGGCATTGATAGCAGTGCCCTTGGGCAAAGGCGGATCGTGCAGGTGCGCTGACCATTCGAGAATCCCCACCGCCAGCACCGAGAGGAATTCGCTCAATTCCTCGGCGGCATAAATATCCAGATCGGCCACCTCGCTCAATTCACCCGCCGCGCCCTGCTCAATCGCCTTGCCAATCCATCGCCAATGCCATCCTGTATCGCGCAAATAATCCTGCCGCCGCTCCGAGGCCACCAGACGCAGGCGGGGATGATTTGGGAAAAGCACCACGTGCCCGTTGGGCAGCAGCTGCTGGGGCCAGTTCCGATGGATGACCTTTGACATGGCCGCATGGGTCACCCGGCCCCGGCCACCGGTTTCCCGCTGCGCCGCGCGCCACAGCTCCGGCACCATCCGATCCATCATCAGGCGCGAGAGGGTGTCAAACGCACCGGATTCCACCGCGTGATTTTCCGCCCAGGACGAAAACTCCCGCAAATAAACCGTCCGATCAATCGCATCGTTGTAGGCTTCCAAGGAATCAAGCTTTTGCCGGACCAAGCGTCGTGTGCGAGCCAGCGGCGACATATCCGCCGGTGCAGTCGGCTTGGAGGCAGCCTTGGGCAACGGATCCGTGGGCAGAGGCTCCCCCTGCTGGCTTCGCCAAACCCATGCGCCACCCATGAGGAACAAACAAACCAGGCCGGTAACCAGCCAATCACGCGCGGGAGAGGTTGAGGGGTTGGAGTTCATCAATGAAGAAAGGCGGGGAAACGCTACTGGGAGTTTCCACTTCAAACAAGATCAAAGCCCAACACGCGGCCAAGCGATTTTGGGTTTGCCAATAAAAAAAGGAAGGGCGCCCCGTGGGGCGCCCTTGTGATTGGGTTGTGGGATCGCCTTAGCGAATCGTGCCCGTAGCGGACGGACCGAGGGGGGACGTGCCGCCCACGGCGCTGATGTGACCCTTCACAACTTTGCCGCCGGCGCCGAGGTCGGCGTCGGTGGACTGCTTGGCGCTGCCATCGGCGAGCACGAGCTGTCCCTGCGACTTGTTGAGGCCGGTCATCCGGTTTGCACCGGCAGCTTCATCCGCGCCTTGCCAGAAGGCCGCCACCGAAACGCTGTTTGCGTTCAGGTTGCGAGTCAGCGCGACCACTGTGGCCGAACGGCCGTGGTCACCGCCTGCGCAAAAGATGTAGCTAGTGCCAGCTGCATTCGCGGGGGCGCCGCCCTTGGTGTTCACACCGGACCATGCAGTCTGCAGAGCCTCATTAGCCGCCGTGCGCTCTGCATCGGTGGGGGAAACGAGGATCTTCGCCGTTTGCACTTCGCTCTTAAACGCTGAGAGGCCGAAGATTCCGCCAACGGAGACGTTGGGAGTCGCGCCAAAATGATTCAAGCTTTGGCTGGGCAGCAGATTCCAAGGCGTACGACCGCCATTGTCTTGGCTGAAGCCGAGGCTGGCTTTGCCAATGCTGCTGAGGTTGTTGACACACTTGATGCGATTGGCTTTTGCCTTGGCACGAGCCAGCGCCGGCAGCAACATGCTCGCCAGAATGCCGATGATCGCGATCACGACCAGCAACTCGATAAGGGTGAAGCCTTTTTGGTTTTTCTTCATATTTATGTTCTCCATTTCTGGGTTGGGTTGTGCGCCTTTAGTTTGGAACACTCGTTCCCACTTCTGCCGGCGCGGATTCATTACCTGAAATCCTTTTAGCACATCACATGCCAACCCTCATTTGGTCGTTTTTCGCCTAAAAAACCGGGGTTCCACGCGGCCAGCCATTGGTCTGGGGCGTGAATCTCACGCATTCGACGTGGATCTCACGCCCCGGGCCTGCTTGAATTCCACGCCTTGTTCCACAAAAAACACGCCCAC
>CAZJRV010000027.1:0-3922 GCA_964548235.1 uncultured Verrucomicrobiota bacterium | reverse complement strand
AAACACGCCCACAAAAAAACGCCCCCCGTTTTTGCGGGGGGCGTCAGCCGTTTCAGGCAGTTAATGTTCGAACAACTCTCCTTGGCCGGAGAGACCTAGTCATTGTTAAAAGGCCGGCCAATGCGGAAATGGGGGGTGCCATTGCCGCCGGATTGGGCAGCATGTTGTGTCAGCTTCTGCTTCAGGGTGCCGTCGTTTAGGGCCTCGGCACTGCCATCGGATGCGCCCACGTTGCCTTCACCCCGGTCCAAGCCCTGCATCACATTGCGCTTCACGTAAGTGGTTGCCCCGTTTGCCAGTGTGTAGGTGTAGCTGTCGTTGCCGGTGGCATCCAGATACTTGTTGTCCGGGCCCACCCATTGGGCGTCTGCCGGGCTGAGGGTGCGCATGATGTATGCCCAGCCCCAGTTGTGGCTTCTCCAGCCGTAATCCTCAGTCTGTGCATTGCTGCCCACCACGTTGCGGGTGATGGTGAGCTGGCACGCACTGCGCTGGTCATCGCCACCATGGCAAAGGCCGTAGCTTAAAGCGGTTTGGTAAATGTAGTATCGGTTCTTGTACCAATGGGTGGCGCCCATGCCGGTGTATTTCCCGTTTGCGATGTCATTTTTGTTAGCCTGCTTCGTAGCGGGATCGCTTGGGCTGGAGAGCAGCTTGGCGTTGGTGAGGGAGGCATTTAGGTCAGGCGAAAGAAACACGAATCGCGGATCAATCGGGTAATGATCCAGATTGGTGATGCCGGCCTGGCCATACACCACTCCGTTTGGATCCAGTTGCCCCCATCTTCCTCCCCACCAGTGGCCGGTGGCGCCGGTGGCGCGCAGGATGCCATCGTAATGGCTGGAAGCATCGTAACCGGTCATGTGCCAGGGCATGGAGCCGTGGTCGCCTGCGAACGAAACCAGGGAAATATTCACCTGTTTTAGGTTGTTCACGCAGGAAAGCCGGTTGGCCTTTTTCTTGGCCTTGGCCAGGGTGGGAAGCAGGAGGCTGGCCAGTATGCCAATGATGGCAATGACCACCAGAAGTTCAATTAGGGTAAATGCTTTGTTTGTTTTCATCGGTTGAATAGGTTCAGTTGTTCAGGGTTTTGGATCGTTCCTTGCGGAGACATCCAGTGGGCTTCCTTTTATGCGCCGGATCCGTCCGCAGTATCCACCCGGAAAATCCGCTTGGCAAGTCTCACGTTTTCAATCGTGATTGATGAGAATGGAACCTGGGCGATTGAACCCCCTTTCATTCCTTTCCCCACTGCCGAGCTAAATCCGGGCGCTGCCACGGGCAACATCCAAACGAAAACCCGTTCCGTGAAAGCAATCGCCGTGCCATACGAAAGGGGAGCCTAAATCCGTAGGAAAACACCTATGAGAGTACTCAATTGGAAATCGATGCGTGAATTCAGCACGTTTTGCGTCTTTCTCACGCTTTTGAGGTTGTTAATTCTGGCGATTGGGCACACCCTCGCCGAGTTATGCAATTGCTGCGGTTGAATGAAATTTTTCGCTTGGCTTGATCCAAATTATTCCAAAACACCATGTTCCAAAACACTCGAAAACATTGGATTCCCGTCGGCCTCGCTGTGGCCGGCCTGATCGCTTGGCCCGGTTGTGGCGATACGGATGATGACGATGCGCCGGATGAGGCCACCCAAAAAGCGCAGGAAGAAGGCGACAACCAAGACGGCGATCAGGAGCCGGTGGATCCGGCCGACGAAGCAAAGTAGCTTCGCTCAAGCTCGCAAAAACTCCCGGCTCGCAAGGCGCAAGCCGGGAGTAGCGGGGAGATGCCGTTCCCCGGCCAGTTCATAAACTGGCAAACTTAATTTGCGAAATGGCTGATCTGACGGTTGGGCTCCGGCAATGAGCCACCTTGCGCTTCCTTCGTTTTTTGCTGGGCCTGTGCCCACGTGGCATTGTCGCCCTGCATCACGCTGCCATCGGATGTGGAGAAATTGCCACTGCCCAAATCCATTCCCTCCATGCGATAGCGCTGAAAGCCGGGACCGCCGGGGCCGTTCCAATGGCCATCGACCTCCAACGTGTGCATCACTTTCCAGTAAATATAATCGGATCCGCCACGCGGGGTGATGTTGCCGCCGGGCAACCGCAACGTGCTCGCGCGGGTAAAGGCCTTGCCCACGCCGTTACGCGTGAGATGCAAAATAGCCGCAGGCGTTTGGTCATCGCCGGAAAGGTGCTGGCCGTAGCTGCCGCCGCCGGTGCGCATATAATAGCCGCCGCGATGGGTGAGGTTGGCCCACTTGCCGCCATCGAGTTTGCCCTTGGTGTGGTCGGTTTGGTTTTCGGTTTTCGCTTTTGGATCGCACGGGGAATGCAGCATCTTCGAGCTTTCCAAATCACGCCGGATCGATGGGATCACCACGTTGAAACGAATGTCGATGCGGTTGTACGCCGTGTGCGTCCAGCCGCCGTTCCGATAATCCGAAGCGTAAGCATCCTTATTTTCCTCGTTCAATTGCAGCCAGGGTAAATTCCCGTGATCGCCGACGAACCCAATGTAAGCCTTGCTGATTTGGCCGAGTTGGCTCGAGCACTTGAGCCGGTTCGCTTTCTTCTTGGCCTTGGCCAGGGTGGGCAACAGCATACTGGCCAGAACGCCAATAATGGCAATCACCACCAGCAATTCAATGAGGGTGAATCCCTTCTTCGTTTGTTTTTTCATGTTACAATGCCTCAATTTTATTCGTTGATTTGGTTTCGGCCACACGCCGCACCATTCACGCACATTTTCCCCGCAATTTTCGTGCCAAAAACAAATGGAAGCGTTTCGCCCGAAAAAATCATTTTCACCACCCCGCCGGCAAATGAACCTGCGTGAATCCCACGCATCAGCCTCATTTTTTGGTTGCCCGAACCCCGAGTCTTGTTGGACACTTGCCCCTTGGTGATTAACCCATCCAACTAAAACAATATGAAAAAACTCATCCAACAACTCATCCTAATCCTGACCTTGGCCGCGTTTGCCATTTCCATGCCCGGATGCGACAGCTCCAAAGGTGATGCCGAAGACATCCTGCCCGAACAAGGCAATGAAGAAGACGAAAGCGATGGCGACGGCGGCAAAAAAGATGATGGCGATGACGGCGAAGGCGGGGAGCTTGAAGGCGATAGCGGCGGAAAAGGCAACTAGCCTCCAGCCCATCTCTCACCGAATTCACCGAAGTCTACCCAAACAAAATCATTCATCCCCCGCCCTTGGGCGGGGTTTTTTGTGCCCGGAGGCGCGTGCCAAAAAAACGCCCCCGTTGCCGGGGGCGTGATCACCGTTGTGGTTCAGGGAACCGGTGGGTTGGGCAGCAAGTCCTAGTAGATATAAGGAACCGTCACCACTTCCATCTTGAAGCCGTTCACTCCGCCCTTTTTCTGGGAATGCTCAGTAACCGCATCGGCAAGGCCCGCATCATCCACCTGTTGGGAACTGCCATCGCTCATCACCAATTGGCCCTGGCCAATATCCATGCCGTTCATCACCCGGTGGGACTGCACGTTGTACGTGCGAATCACACGGTTGTATGCAGTACGGTCCCATCGGCCCGTGGCGCCCGGTCCCATCCAGCCAATGTAAGGCAGGTTGTTTCCATTTTCATCCTGAACGCGCGTATTCAGCTGGCCAATCAGCTGGGCACCGAGCCAGCGGCCCGTGGTGGCGCTAAGGTTGCTCCCGTAGGACAACTGGGTGGCGCGGGCATTGTATGCAGCGCGGGTATTACCCCCGAGGATGTTGCGGGTGGTGGCCATGATGGACTTGGCCTCGCTATCGCCACCCAAGTGGAGGCCATAGCTCTGGGCACGGGTGCTGACCTTGTAACGACCGGCGCGCGTGCTGCCATAACGCGTGCGGGCAAAGCCGCGGAACTTGCCTTGCGTGGAGTCCAGTTGATTGTTCTTTTTCACCTTGAGCT
>CAZJRV010000026.1:0-18403 GCA_964548235.1 uncultured Verrucomicrobiota bacterium | reverse complement strand
GCTGATGGCGATCCCAATGCGCCCAGCCTCCCGGCGAATAGCGGCGAATTCCCTCGGCCCACTCTTCGGCGACAGGTCGCTCTCGAGGTCGTAGTTCAGCTCGATCCCGTCAAAGCCAGCGTCCTTCGCCAGCTGCAGGCACTCCTTCAGATTCATCCGGTCCGGATAGGGAAACGCCCACAGGTTGATGGATTTCTTCATCTTGAAGCGCCTCGGCGAAGTTCTACGTGCATCCAGCGCGGCCTGAACGTGGGGCGCATTCACCAGCGCGGCCCCACCCGCCGCTGCCAAGGCCCCCTTGAACACATCACGGCGGTTCATCCCGCTGCCGGGATTCGGCACAAAAGGCGTGGTCATCCCGAGGATTGCATGCCTCACGCGCCCATGTAACCGGCATTGTGCATAACTGCCCCTTGCCCATGAGCGGCCAAAAAATCAGACTCGACCGTCGATGGCACGTCCATCACGGGGAGGATGATGCGCCCATTCATTTTTATTCTGTGCTGCCAGTTCCTGCTGCAACCACTGCGCGGGGCCGAGCCACCCGGTGACGGGGAATACCACTTTCACCTCGGCATGAACCATTACACCGGCCTGGGCGGCAAACCGGATTATGCCGAGGCTGCGCGGCATTTTCAACTGGCCGCAACCGAGGGCCATGCGCGGGCCCAGGGCCAGTTGGGCATTTGCCTTCTCAAGGGACGGGGTTTGCCTAGGAATCATGAACTCGCCTTAAGCTGGCTCACGCGCGCAGCAAAAAAGAAGGATCCGATTGCACTCTACACGCTTGGGAATTTTTATGCTGCCTCAAAAGATTTCACCAAGGCGAATCAATTTTATCTGGACGCCGCCGCCCAAGGACATGCGGCCGCCATGAATAATTTGGGAGCCTCCCATGAGCACGGCCATGGTGTTCCCGCCGATGCCACCCAGGCCGCCCGGTGGTATGGCAATTCCGCCCGCATGAACCTCGCCGCCGCCCAGTGCAACCTCGCCCTGCTGCACGCGGCCGGCCGGGGTGTCCCAAAGGATGCCAAGCGGGCACTGGAACTTTTCCGATCGGCCGCCGGGCGCGGGGATGTGCGCGCCCAGTTTCTCCTGGGCGCGGCGCTGCACCTCGGCACACTTTCCCCGCCCAACCGCGAGGAAGCCGGCAAGTGGCTGCAATTGGCGGCCAGCCAGGGACACGCCGCCGCCCGCGCGCACTTGTCTGCAGTAAATTCCAAACTCACGCCCGACCAGCAAAAGACTGTCGACAAACAAGTCTCCACTTTTTTGGCGGGCGTTGCCCGGCCAGCGAACGGGGCGATGGGTTCGGGTTTTTTGATCACGGAACAAGGGCACCTCCTCACCACGCACCTTCTCGTTGCCCGGGCCAAGAGCATTGAAGTGCGCGTGGGCGGGCGCCGGCTCTTGGCACACGTCCTCAAGGCGGACCCGGTGAATGACCTTGCCCTGCTGAAAATTGAGGCGAAGACGCCCGCCTTGCCCCTCATGACCGGACGCCAGATTTACCTTGGACTTCCGGTGTTCACCATCGGGCTTCCGCCTCAATCCGAAAAAAATTCTGGTCCAAAATTTTCACACGGCATCATTCGGAAATTGTCCGGGCGAACACAGGACACTCGCCACGTGCAGGCAAACTTAAATGTACAACCAAGCCATTCCGGTGCTCCTCTGCTCGACTCCACCGGCCAAGCCATTGGTATGCTGACGTTTCAACTCGACGAGTTGAAGGCATATCAAGACACCGGAAGCCTGCCTCATGCCTTCAACACTGCGCTCAAGGCTGAGCGCATCCATACCTTTCTGCTCGCCTTCCCGTCCATCCGCCGCCAGCTGGTGCAATCCGCACCGAATCCCAAGGGCGCACTGACCGCCGTTGAAGCGGCTACCGTCCAAATCTTGGTGCAATAATCTTAGCGGATAAGTCAAACAACTGAAGCTTGACAAACCCAGATTTTTCTGTACCGTTCCCCAACTCCCAGTTCGGGAGCAAGGAGGGTTTATGAGGGTGATTCACACCGGACGTTTTTTAGTTTTGGGCGCAGCTGTTTTTTGCATCAGCTGGGGCTTGGGCTGTGGAACTTCCGATAAAAAAGCTGGTGCTGCCGCCAAAGCTGAAGCGGCCGCTGCTGAGGCTCAGGAGTTTCGAGCGGATCCAGATGACAAACTGGGGCAGGCGTATGACCATTATTCCGGCAATGGCACACCTATTGATTATGAGCGAGCCGCCCTGCTTTTCCGCGAGCTGGCCGAGGAAGGAAATGCAGAAGCCCAGTTTTCTCTCGGAGCCATGTTTCAGAATGGACAGGGGGTTCCGCAAAACTACATGGAAGCGGTCAAGTGGTATCAAAAATCCGCGATGGGCAATCACCCGGACGGCCAGTACCTGCTGGGCTTGGCGTTGAAGGAAGGCAGCGGCGCGCCCCGTGACCGCATTGAAGCTTTCAAGTGGCTGCAGCTCGCCGCCGAGGCGGATGAGAAGTACGTCGAATCCCGTGATGCGCTGGCCCTGCTTCTGCCCGCTGAAATGGTGGCCGAGGGCAAGCGCCGGGCCGAGCAGCATCACCAATATCACGGGGAAAGCAATTAGCCGCCACGGTTCCGGCGCCCGGAAACCAATCACTCAAATCACCGTGCCATGGGGAACCACGGCGTTCTTTTGAATGATGATGATTCCGTCCCGCACAACAAATCCATCACCATCTTCGTTTTCCTCATGCCCCTTGGGGCTGATGATGCAGCTGTCGCCAATGCGCGCGTTCTTGTCGATGATGGCATTTTCAATGCGCGTGTTGCTGCCGATGCCAATGGCGGGAATGTTTTGGGAGTGATGTTCGTTGATGGATTGGTCGGACTCATAAAAATCCGCCCCCATCATCACCACCCGGTGCAGTTTGGTGCCGCGCCCCACGATGCTGCGAACGCCCACGATGCTGTGGCTGATTTGCGCTCGATTGATAATGCAGCCGTCACTCAAGACCGCGTGATCGATGGCGGCGCTGTTAATTTTGCTGGCGGGCAAATAACGTGGCCTCGTGAAGATGGGCGCGGACATGTCAAAGAAATTGAACTTGGGTAATTCACTGGCGGCATCAAGATTGGCATCAAAAAACGTTCTGATCGTGCCAACATCCTCCCAGTAACCCTGGTACACGTGGGAAAAGGATCGGCGTGTGTGGATGGCCTCGGGGATGATGTGCTTACCAAAATCCGCATGGTCGCTGTCAAGCAGGTCCACAAGCACATCGCGGTTGAACACATAAATGCCCATTGAGGCAAGAAACTGGTCGTCCGTTGCCTTGATCTTGAGATTATGCCGGGTGGCATCGGGAAGTTTCAGGGAATTAATCACCGACGCCTCCTTCGGTTTTTCCACAAACTCACGAATGCGTTGTTCCTCATCAATCCGCATAATGCCAAATCCGCTGGCAGCAGCGAGGTTAACCGGAATGGTGGCCACGGTCAGTTCTGCGTTATTGGCAAGGTGATCATTAAAGAGCTTGCGAAAATCCATGTTGTAAAGCTGATCCCCACTGAGAATCAGAATATGTTCAAAACGGTGATTCAGGAAATGTGTCATGTGCTTCCGCACCGCGTCAGCCGTGCCCTGAAACCATGAGGAATCCGAAAGCGTTTGTTCCGCTGCAAGAATTTCCACAAAACCATGGGTAAAATGATCGAACTTGTACGACTGAGAAATGTGACGATGCAGCGATGCGGAGTTAAACTGGGTGAGCAAGTACACCCGTTTAAGGTTGGAATTGATGCAATTGGAAATCGGGACGTCAACCAATCGATACTTGCCTGCGAGCGGCACCGCAGGCTTGGCGCGCTCACGCGTCAGCGGGAAAAGACGCGTGCCGCGCCCACCCCCCATGACCACAGAAAGGACGCCATCAGGATTAAATGATTCGTGTTGCTGTTCAGCCATGAAAACACTGCTTGCCCACGGACCGTCCACCGCCCACATTGGGCGCGGCGTGCCGTCCGCGAATTGTCGGGATGGCCCGACCATGCAACAATCGCGTGCGCAACGCGATAAAAAAGACAATGACTCGTAAATTTCATCGTATTGGCATCATTGGCGGCAGTGGCCTTTATGACATTGAGGGCTTTCGCAACAAAAAATGGCGCACCGTGAAAACTCCGTTCGGCGCGCCTTCGGATCAGTTCCTCACCGGCAAGCTCGCCGGGCGCGAGGTTGCATTCCTTCCCCGCCACGGCCGCGGCCATCGCATCCTGCCCAGTGAGTTGAACCACCGCGCCAATCTTTGGGCCATGAAAAAGCTGGGCGTACATTGGGTCATCAGTGTCAGTGCGGTTGGCTCATTGCAAAAAAAATACCGTCCGTGCGATATTGTGCTCATCGATCAGTTTCTCGACCGCACCAAGCAATCACCCAACCACACTTTTTTTGGGAATGGCATCGCCGCCCACGTTGCCTTCGCCGATCCCATTTGCGAAGAGCTGCGTGCCCTCATTCTCAAAAGCGCCAAAAAGAAAAAGACGCGCGCCCACAACGGCGGCACTTACGTGAACATGGAGGGCCCTGCTTTCAGCACGCGCGCCGAGTCGCTTACCAATCACAATCTGAAATACGATGTCATCGGCATGACCAATCTCGGGGAAGCCAAGTGTGCGCGCGAAGCGGAAATCGCCTACGCGACGATGGCAATGATCACTGATTACGACTGCTGGAAAACCGACGAAGCCCATGTGACTGTCGAGATGGTCATCGAAAATCTCACCCGCAATGCCGTCGCCGCCAAGGCTGTGCTTGCGGATGTCATCCCGCAGATACCCAAGGCCCCCGCCGATTGGCCGTGCCATAGCGCATTGCTAAATGCGATCATGACGGACCCTAAAGTGTGGCCGGCAAAAACGAAAAAGGCGCTGCAGCCAATTCTGGCGAAGTATCTATGAAATCAACTGGGGTTGAAAATTATCGCCGCATCCCCATCCGTTCCCCCATCTTCGCGTACAACTCGCGTTGCTGCGCCGATTGCTCGAGCAAATCCTCAGACAAACAAACCTTCCCCGGCTCAAAAAGAGTCAAGGTCGCCGAACCCCCGAAAGCAAAAAAACCTTTTTCCTCGCCCTTGGCGACCGCGCGTGTGGGCACGAAGGTGTGGTTGACACTGCCCACGTTGGTGGCGCCTATTTCCAGCACGAGTACCCTGCCAAACTGTTCGGATACGATCTCGGTGATGAACCGCTTGTTCTGCCAGAGAATCGACAGCTGCCCAGCAAGGGCCATCGGGTTCACTGAATATAACGCGCCATTGATCAGGCGCGCTTCGCCCGGCACGCCGTCCACAGGGAAATGAAATCGATGATAATCCACCGGGCACAACCGTGAAAACACCACCGCCCCATCGGCAAATTGACCGGCCAATTTTTTGTTTCCCAACAATTTCGGCAAATCAAATCGCTGCCCCTTGGCATACACCCCCTCCACCTCGGATGCATATGGAAAACCAAGATGGCGCCCATCGGCAGGAAACACCACCGAATCGTTCGCCTCATCCACCGGCCGAGCCTCAGCCTTGAGCTTGCGATAAAAAAAATCATTGAACGAAGTGAACTCATCAGCCGCCTTCACGTGTTCACCCTCGACGATTCCATATTTTTCAATGAACGGTTTCACGCGTGAGACGCTCTCTGGACGGCTCATGCGCCAGCCGTACCACCGTGAAAACCACGCGCGTTTTGCCACCGCGTGCAGCGCGATTTGGCCGAAGGGATTGAACAAAACCCAGCGCAACCATTTTTCGCCATAGACCACCTCCGTCTCCACCTTGCCGGTGGTGCGGTTATAAAATTGAATGCCGGAATCGACCATCAGCAACTCGTTGGCACGCCCGCGACCACTTCCACACAATGCGGAATGGCTCCGACAACAAAGCCGAGACACTCAACCGCGCCCTTGGGTTTGCCCGGCAGGCAAATCACCAGTGCATTTTCTACCGCTGCGGCCAAATTGCGGGAAAGGATCGCGTTCTTGGTGATCTTCATCGACTCCATCCGCATCACCTCGCCAAAGCCCGGCAGCTCGCGGTCAGCAATCTCGCGCACGGCCTCGGGCGTTACATCGCGCGGCGCAACGCCAGTGCCGCCGGTAGTGAGAACGAGATGACAGCCCTTCGCAATCTGTTCGCGAACGGCGCGTTGAATTTGCTCCACTTCGTCCCGCACCACGCTCTCGGCAAGCACCGCCCAGCCATAGCCATCAGCAGCCTCGGCCAGCATTGGGCCGCCGAGATTTTCGTATTCGCCTGCCGCGGCGCGGTCGGACACCGTAATAATTCCCACCTGTATTTTCATTGTTTTGTTTTTGAAACCAGTTTTACGTTGGTGATGCGCATCTTTTTATCAACCGCCTTGCACATGTCATAAATCGTCAGAGCAGCAAGATTCACAGCCGTGAGCGCCTCCATTTCCACACCCGTTTGCGCCGTCACTTTTGTCGTTGCGGAAATGATAATCGCATTGCCAGTTTTGGGAAATTCAAACCCCACTTCACAATGATTGATCGGCAACGGATGACACATCGGAATCAACTCGCCCGTGCGCTTGGCGGCTTGGATGCCCGCAATGCGCGCGGCGGCCAGCACGTTGCCTTTGGCGATCTTGTCCCGCCGAATCAATCGCAATGTTTCCTTCGCCATCCGGATTTCCCCGCGGGCGGTGGCCGCGCGTTGTTGCACAGGCTTGGCGGAGACATCGACCATCTTGGCTTCGCCTTTGGCGTTGATGTGTGTTAGTCTTTTCATTTTCGCCACGGAGACACAGAGATCACAAAGATTTATTCGCCCTGTGCCCCCTGTGCCTCTGTGGTTGAAATTTTATTTTTCCAATCAGTAATCGCCCGTCGCATCTCGACGGGCACTTGCATATTGGGCTGCACGTGACGTGGAATGTAATCGGGCGAGGTGGCCCACAAATCAGTGGTCACCAAAATCTGGCCGTCACATTCTATCCCGGCACAGATGCCGATGGTGGGAATGGAAATCGTTTTTGAAATTTCAGCGGCCACCGCGGGGGCCACCAGTTCGAGCACCACGGCAAATGCACCGGCTTCGTCCAAGGCTTTGGCATCGCGCAGGATGGCTTGGTGTTCAGATTCAGTTTTGCCTTTCACCTTGTAGCCGCCCTCGGCTTTTACATTTTGGGGAAGCATCCCAATGTGGCCAAGAAAGGGAATCCCCGCCGCGAGGATGGCTTCCACCTGCGGACGAATGGCTGTGCCGCCTTCGGCTTTCACTGCTTCCGCGCCGGCATCGATCAATCGGCGGGCGTTGGCGACGGCATCATCAATTGTGTCGTAACTGCCCTTGGGCAAATCGGTGGCGAGCAGTGCGCGGGGTTGGGCGCGCGCGGCGGCGCGGGTATGGTGTTCCATGTCCGCCATCGTGACGCCGGTGGTATCGGGCAAACCAAGCACCACCATCCCGAGGGAATCGCCGACGAGCAACAGCGGCACGCCGCATTCATCGAGTATGCGCGTCATGGGATAATCGTAGACCGTGAGTGCGGCGATGGGCTCGCAGCCTTTCATTTGCCGGATGGCTTCGGCGGTTATCTTCGTGGACGGCACCGCGCCACCATTCGCGCAAAGACAGTTTGCGACAAGCGGAAACTGCGATTAAGCCGACTACTTTCCCGCAGGCGAAACAGGCTTGACCGCCGCGGCTTTGATTTTCTCGATTTTTTCGGGGATGGATTTGAATGCCGTGTAGCCCGCCATTGCAATCAACATCACAAAACCGACTGCCCCCAGTAAATTAGTCGGCCACCGGTTCCGATCCTCGCCCATGATATCTTTTCGGTTGCACAACCACAGTAACACCGCGGCCAACAGCGGCGCGACAACCACGGTGACCGCCTGCGCCATCACGATTGCCGTTAAGGGTTCGGCGCCGGTTTTGATGACAAACATTGCCACACCCATGCCAATCAGCAGAACTGCCGCTGTAATATAACGCGGCCACTTATCTTCCGGCCCGCTGCCAAGCCCGAGGCCATCGGACATCACAAACCCGCCCACCATCGAATTAATGAGAAACGAAGAATACGCTGCGGAAAATAGCCCAAGACAAAACAACGCTTTACCCGAACTCCCGAACAAGGGCTCCAACTGCACCGCCACATCGGCGGCCCCCTCGAGCTTCACGCCTTTGAGCGCGGCGGCGGCTGTACCCATAATCATTAACGTGATCGCCGCCATCAGCACCACGCCCACGCGGGAATCAATGAGGCTCGATGGCAAATCCTCACGTTGAATGCCCTTTTGTCGTACAAGATAGATTTGAAAATACGCCGCCGCAATCGCAAAGGTGGTTCCCACCAAACCGAGCACGGAAATGTCGAGGGAACCAAGGCCGCTTGGCAACATTCCCCGCACCCATTCGGAGGCGCTCGGCTTGGCAAACAATAAATTGGCGGCAAATGCGATCAGCATCAACCCCACAAAAACCATCATTAATTTTTCCAGGGCCCGATAAAGGTTTTTAAAGAAAAATAAAAACGCAATGGCCGTCGCGTTGAAAACAATAATAATATAGTCGAATTGGAAATACGCCTCGAAGGCGGAATGAACGCCGAGGTTGTTTCCAAATTGAAATGCCGAGGCAACGAAAAAAATGGAAACACCAATCAAAACTGCCAGCCAACGCCCCGCGCGAGCGGCCAATAATTGCCCAGGCGATTCCTTGGCCACGGCGCCCAATCGCGCTGCCATTTGAATAAATGTCAGCATAAAAACCGCCGAAACGAGCACCACCCAACTCATACTGTACCCGTTCCCAGCGCCGACTTTGGAACTGGTGAGAATGCTGCCGGGGCCGATGACGACGCAAGCGGTAATGAGTCCGGGGCCAAGGGCGCGATGCCATCGGCGTGGGGCGGGTGCGTTGTCGTCAGCCATTGGCTGAGTGTAAAGTGAGGGTTTCGTCCGTGTCGAGCGCGGCGAGAAGTTCGGCGATGGGTTGGGTTTGGCCGGGAATAATGGCGGGGGGGGCGATTTCGTTCAGGGGCTCGAGCACAAAGCGACGTTGATGAAAACGCGGATGCGGGAGGGTCAGGGATTTTGAATTGCGCGTTTCATTTTTGAAGGCGATGAGGTCGAGGTCGAGTGGCCGCGGTTCGTTTAAGGTCGTTTTGGGTTGGCGGCCGAATTGGGTTTCGATTTGCTGGAGTTTGGCGAGCAGTGATTCGGGCGTTTCATTTTCCAAAGGCTCGAATGCCGCGGCGGCATTGATGTAATCAGGCGAACCGGGCGGGCAATCGACGGGGGTGCTTTGCCACAGTGATGACTTTCGGATGGGATCATCGGATAGTCTTTGGAGTTCGGAAAAGGCTTGCTGAATATTCGAAACGGGATCTCCCAGGTTCGAACCTAGGGAAATTAAACACAGATGTTCTGGATTTTTTTTATCCTGTTCATCATGAATATCTGTGTTCATTCCAGCCCCAGGACATCCTGCATATTATAGAGGCCGGCGGGTTGTTGTGTGGCCCATTGAGCGGCGCGGAGGGCGCCGTTGGCGAAGGTTTCGCGGCTGGCGGCTTTGTGGGTGAGTTCAAGACGCTCGCCGGCACCGGCGTAGATGACGGTGTGATCGCCCACCACGTCTCCGCCGCGGAGGCTGTGCATTCCGATTTCTTCATCCGTGCGCGCGCCCACGATGCCCTCGCGACCGTGGCGGAGGGTGTTTTTTTGCTGGTCGCGCACTTCGAGCAAAATTTCGCCCAGCGTGGCGGCGGTGCCGCTTGGGGCATCGACTTTTTGGCGGTGATGCATTTCCACCACTTCCAAATCGAAATCCGGCCCGAGAATTTCAGCGGCCTTGCGAGTGAGCCAAAACAGCGTGTTGACGCCGGTGGAATAATTGCTGGCCCAGACGATTGGGATATTCGATTTCAGATTTTCGATTGAGGTTTGCTCCTCGTCGTTGTGGCCGGTGGTGCCGATGACCAGCGCCTTGCCGTGTTCGGCGCACAATGCGGCGCAGACGGCGGTGGCGCTATGCAGGCTGAAATCGATGACCGCGTCACAGGTGGAAATGAGCGCAGACAAGTCATCGCCTTCGTCCACGCCGGCGACGATTTCGATGCCTTCCATTGCTTCGCCACACGCGATGAGCATTTTGCCCATTCGCCCTTTTGAGCCGTGGATGATGACCTTTGCCATAAAATTATTTGAGCACGCCCGTGGCCTTGAGCGTGGCGCGGAGTTGGCGGCGGTGGTCCGGATTCATTTTCACCAGCGGCAGGCGGTATTCTTCTTTCACAAGCCCCTTCATTGCCAGCGCGGCCTTGATGGGGACGGGGTTGGTTTCGATGAACAGATCCTTGAAGAGCGGGTAATATTTTTCGTGTAGCTTGAGTGCGGCTTTTGCATCGCCTTTGAGAAATGCATGGACCATTTTACTGAGTTGGCGTGGGATGAGGTTGCTGGAAACGCTGATGACGCCCATCGCGCCGGCGGCCATGAAGGGCAGCGTGAGGGCGTCGTCGCCGCTGAGGATGGTGAATGACCCGGGCAAAGCAGCCCGCAATTGACTTACGCGATCCACATCACCGCCGGCCTCCTTGATGCAAACGATGTTTGAACAATCCGCTGCGAGGCTCACCACGGTGGGTACCGCGATTTCCACGTTGCAACGGCCGGGGATGCTATAGAGAACGATGGGCAAATTGGTGGAGTTGGCAATCTCACTAAAGTGCGCGTAGAGTCCCTCCTGCGAAGGTTTGTTGTAATAAGGGCAAACCTGCAGGGAACCATCCGCGCCGGCGTACTCGGCGGATTTGGTGAGGTACACCGCCTCCTCCGTGGAATTCGCACCACTGCCGGCGATGATTTTGCATTGCCCCTTGGCGTAGTAAACCGCCAGCTCGATGATGCGCACGTGCTCCTCGAAATCCACCGTGGGCGATTCGCCCGTGGTGCCCACCGGCACAATGCCGTCCACCCCGCCCTTGATTTGCAATTCCACAAGTTTCTTGAGGGCAGTCTCGTCCAGCCGCCCTTTTTTGAAGGGCGTGACGAGTGCAGTGTAAACTCCCGTAAACATTTCCGCGCGGACGCTAACAGGAGGAGGGGTGCAGACTCAAGGGGATTTGCTGGGCTGATGGCAAGCCGTCAGATTTGGACGGTTCCTTCAAACACGAATTGTGCCGGGCCGGTAAGCTGAACATTGGAGATTGCTTCGCCATTCCGTTCAAAGGCCACGCCGAGCGTATCCCCGCCAAGAACCTGCACTTGCACGTTTGGAGGCCAGTTATTGAGCTCGGCGGCAATAATCCCGCTGGCAGACACACCGGTGCCACACGCGAGGGTCTCACCCACGCCACGCTCGTAGGTGCGCACCCGGATTTTCCCGGACGAAATAATCTGCACGAAATTCACGTTGGTGCCCGCGGGCGCAAAATGATCGTGATGGCGAAGCTCCTCACCGAGGCTGGCCACCATCGCAGCATCGGCATCCTCCACGATGAGCACCGCGTGCGGGACGCCCGTGTTCAGGGAATGAACCGATTTCTCGCCATCGGTGGTGGAGATGATTTCGTCGAGGGCGAGGCCGGTGGGGGCGGTGAGGTTTACCGTCACAGCGGTGTCGCCGATTTCCGCATGGATGAGGCCGCACGCACTTTCAAAGCTCAACGTGCCATCGCCGCCAATCGTATGTTGAATATAACTGGCGAAGCAACGAGCACCGTTTCCGCACATCTCGGCCTCGCTGCCGTCGGCATTGTAAAAGTCCCACGCCCAATCGCCTTCACCCTTGGGGGGTCGCAGCAGGATTAGGCCATCGGCACCCACGCCACGTTGGCGATGGCAGAGCTTGGCAATTTGATCGCGATTGAGCGTCACCGCGCCATCGCGGTTGTCGATCAGCACGAAGTCATTCCCCGCGCCATTCATTTTAGTAAACTGAATTTGCACGGGAAGAGGCTAGTGGAAATTCGTTCTCAAATCAATCGCGGCCATAATTTGTACCCGTGGAGCCGGTTTTGATGCGCCACCATGTGGCAAAGACAAGCCCCAGCTTATGAAGACGCCCAAGGCGTGTGGGGCGCGAATCGAACACGCGAAATCTGGCGTCCTCCATGCGGCGCAGCAAACGCCAGTACACCGCGCCCATGGCCTCGGCGGCGACCATGGCGCGGCGGTCGGCATCGGGCAGCAGATCGGATGCTTTTTGATAATGCCTGCGCGCACGCACAGCGGTATCGGCGGCAAGGTTGTGGAATGAGGCGGAGTATTTCCGGTCCAGCAGGGATTGAGGATCGACCCCGTGTTTTTCCAACTCGGCCAATGGGAGGTAAATGCGGCCACGCTCAGCGTCGTTGCCCACGTCGCGAAGGATGTTGGTGAGCTGGAGGGCCTTGCCAAGGTGAATGGCATATTGCTGGCAGGACTCTTCGCGATACCCGAAAATTTCAATACTCAACAGGCCCACGACTGAGGCGGCGCGATAACAATACAAGTCAAGTTCCTCAAGGGTTTCAAAGCGATCGCGTGCAAGGTCCATTTCCATGCCGCGAATGAGTTCATCAAAGTGTTCGAACTTGAGGGCGTATCGCTCGATGACTGGTTGCAATGCTTGGTTCACCTGAATGCGCGGCTGGCCTCCTTCGCAGGCGCGCTGGATGTCCTCGCGCCATTCCTGGAGGGCGATTGCGCGTTGTTCGGCGGGGAGGGTTTCCTCGTCGACAACGTCATCCACTTTTCGACAAAAGGCGTAGAGGGCACCCATGGCGAGGCGGCGGCGCTTTTCGAGTGCCACGAAGGCGAGGGCCAGGTTGGAGGCGCTGCTGCGCGTGATGGCCTGGCTGGCCGCCATGGCGGCGGAGTTATTCGTTGTCGCCGTCGTCACCACTGGTTCCGCCGGTGTTGGAAAGGCCGAGTTGCTGCATCCGATAGCGGAGTGAATGACGGGTCATTTTCAACATCTCGGCGCTGCGGTTCACGTTGTATTGGTTTCGCTCGAGGGCGGTGGTGATCATGCGGCGTTCAAATTCAGCCACAGACTCAGAAAAACCCAGATCGAGGTTGACCTCCAAGCCGGAATCATCAGATTGCCGCAGGCGCATTTCCATCTCGAAATCCGGCAGGCTCGATGGCTGCACCTCGTCCGTTTGTTCGAGGATGGCGGCCCGTTCCATTACGTTGCGCAATTCGCGCACATTTCCGGGCCAGTTGTGCGCAAGCAGTTTCCTTGAGGCCTCCTTGGAGAGTTTCAACTCGCCCCGGCCAAGATTTTGGCAATTTTCCACGAGAAAATATTCGGCCAGTTGCACCACGTCATCGCCCCGATCGCGCAAAGGGGGTGGCCGGAATTTCATTACGTTTAGGCGATGGTACAGGTCTTCGCGAAAATCATTTTCCTTGATGGCAGCAACAATGTCGCGATTGGTGGCGGCGATGATGCGCACGTCCACGTGTTTTTCCTCGTTGCCGCCCACACGGGTGAAGGTGCCATCCTCAAGAAAGCGCAGCAGCTTTGCCTGAAGAGGGCGACTCATGTCGCCGATTTCATCCAAGAAAATGGTCCCCCCATCGGCTTCCTCCACACGACCGATTTTCGTGCGTAGCGCGCCGGTGAAGGCGCCTTTCTCGTGCCCGAATAGTTCGCTCTCCAGCAGGGTCTCGGGGATGGCGGCACAGTTGAGGCGGATGTAATTTTTTCCTTTCCGCTGGCTGAGGCTGTGAATGGAGCCGGCCACCAGTTCCTTGCCTGTGCCGCTTTCGCCGAGTATGAGCACGGTGGAGTCGGTGGGGCCGACCGTTTGGATGAACTGGCGCAGCTCTACCATCATGGGCGATTCACCGACAATTTGGTGCACCTCATAAATCTCACTGCCGCGGGAGCGCGCGCGCAGGGTCTGGTTTTCCGCGGTTAGCTCGTAATGCTCACGACAGCGTTCCACTGCGTGCAGGAGTTCCTCGGGGGCAAAGGGCTTGGAAAGATAATCCGCCGCGCCGGCCTGGATGGCTTCCACAGCCAGCTTGGGCGTGGCAAAGGCGGTGATGAGGATGACCTGTAGGTTGGGGAAATCCTTGCCCATTTTACGAATGAGCTCGTAACCGCTCATGCCACCCAGACGGCCATCGGTGATTACCATGAAAAATTTCGCGCCCGGCTCGGCCATCATTTCCAAGGATTCCTCTGCGGATTCGGCCAAGGCTACGGCATAGCCATCGTCACTGAGCATTTCACGCACGGTCTCGCGCATGTTTGGCTCGTCATCCACCACAAGGACGGGAGGCAGTTTGGGCTTCATGACTTTTGGTCCTGCAAAAGGGCTCGGGTGGGGAAGGTTAGAATAAACTCTGTGCCGGTTCCAAGCTCCGATTCCAGAAGAACTTGCCCTCCATACAATTCGGTATTCTGCTTCACAATGGCTAGGCCGAGACCAGTGCCCTTTTCCTTGGTGGTAAAATATGCCTCAAAAATGCGTTCCACCTGATCTTCCGGCACTCCCACCCCTGTGTCTTTCACGCGCAACTCGATGGAGTAATGCGGGGAAGGCTGGCAAGAAACCTCCACCGTGCCGCCCGGGGCAGTGGCCTCGCGGGCGTTCACCAACACGTTCATGAGAATTTCCTTCAGGTGGGCACGCTGCATCACCACCGGCGGCAGGGCATCGGAAAGGCGTTGCTTGACCGTGATTCCAAAATTGGAAGCGGTCGGAAACGTGTCCTCAATTGCCAGTTGCACTTCGCTTGTCACATCGAGACGCTCCACGCGTCCTTCCGATAGGCGCGCATAGCCCATCAACTCTGTAAGGATCATGTCCGAGCGATCCACCTCACTGCGAATCATATTGAGCTGCTTGGCGGCATTTTCATTTTTGCCCCCCAAGTGACGTTGCATGGAAAACGCCGCGTTGTTGATAATGGAAAGCGGATTCTTCAGGCGATGGGCAATCTCGGCCGCGAGCCGCCCGGTGGAGCGCAGTTGCTCACGTCGCAACGTGTACTCCCGGGATTCCCGCTGCGAAATCTGGTCGCGATCAAACAACACCTGCACCCCGTAACACAGCGCCGTCATTAGCACCAAAAAGAACACTCGAATCACAAAGAGCGCACTCTCATACTGGCTCTGCTCATCGGCATTCACATTGGCCACCTCCTCCACCGTGGCCGGGCCAAACACTTCACCCAGGTCATCCGTGCCGGTGTGCTGGGCAATCCAGCCTTTCCAAATAAAGATTGCCGCTGCATAGCCGGCGGTGGTGAGGAGATTCATTGAAATTTGTGTGGCAGGAATGGGCACACTAATGGCGTTGCGAATAATGAGCACAATGAAAACGTAATACACCAGGCTATCCAACCCGCCAGTGATGACCACCAACGCCGACACCACCATCGCATCCACAAAATTCATCACCAGCGTTACCCAGTGCACCACGCGCAGCGGCCAGCGATTGAAGAAAATGAGAAACACAATCGCGCCCACGTTGATGAGCACGTAACCAAGAAAAAACTCCTGCACCGGCTCCAACGCCACTTCGACCCGCTCCCGCAGGATATATTCGCGCTCCTGAATCCATTGGGAGAAAAACAGGAAATAAGCCGTGATGGACAGCACGAAGATCTTGATCGGCACACCGAGGTCGCGCTCCATCAGCTTCAAGCGCGCGTACTGCTCATCCGGCTCGATGGAAGAGGTGCCGACCAGCTTAAAAAATCGTTTGATGTTGTGGATGGCGGACATGGGTTGTCGGTTTATTTCGATGAGAATCCAATGGAACACAAGGCCGCCTCGGCGATGACCTCGACGGATTCCAGCCGGCCGAGTCCCTCATAACCGCACGCCAGCTCGCCCTCGGCCGGGCCAATGAACTGCGCGCCGCGTTCCTCCAACAGCGCCACATTGGCCTCCGTGGCCGCGTGCTTCCACATTTTTCCGTTCATGGCCGGGGCGATCATCAATTGAGCTTTCGCGTTCAATGCCAGCGCAATGCAACCCAGCGCATCATCGGCCTGCCCATTGGCCAGCTTGGCAAGGCTGTTGGCGGTGGCCGGGGCAATCAACAACAAATTCGCCTCATCAGCCAGCCGAATGTGCGAGGGCCGCCAGCCTTCCTCCTCATCGTACAGGCTGGTAATCACGGGATTGCGCGAGAGGGTTTTGAATGGCAGAGGCGTCACAAATTCCTGCGCGTCACGCGTCATCACCACGTGCACCGCCGCGCCGGCCTTGGTCAGTAGGCTGCACACATCTACGGCCTTGTGCGCCGCAATGGAGCCGGTGACGCCCAACACAATGGTTTTAGTTTCCGCCATTGGTTTTTTTTGTGTTCAAGTAAATTTCCTGCACGGCAGCGGCATCCGCTTCGCGTGTGCTGCTTACCACCACGTGATCAAAGTGGTCGCGCTGCGCCATCTCCGCCTCCGCAACTGCGAGTCGTTCCGCAATTACTTCGGGCGCATCTTCGCCGCGCGACTCCAATCGTGTCCGCAAGGCCGCCGGATTTTCGGCCACAATAAAGATGGTGGTCATCACTTCCGCCAACGCCGAATTTTGCCGCGCCATGCCCACGAAGGACAGCGCGCCCTGCACGTCGTTTACCACCAACACATCCTGCCCCGCCGAAATGGCCCCGGTGACGGCTGCTTTCAGGGTTCCGTAGTAGTGGCCATACACCTCGGCGTGTTCCAAAAATTCATCGGCTTCCACACGCCGTAAAAATTCCGCCTTACTCAAAAAATGGTAGGCCTCACCATTCACCTCGCCATCGCGTGGGGCGCGGGTGGTGCAAGTGACCACCCGAGTGAGGCCTGCGTTTTTCAGCAGCAACCGGCGCGTCACGGTGGTCTTTCCCACGCCCGATGGCCCGGAAAGTACCAACAACACCGGTTGCACATCGGCCGCCATTACTCCACGTTTTGCACCTGTTCACGGAATTTTTCCAATTCGCCCTTCAATGTGACCACCCATTTTGAAATGGCCGCATCATTTGCTTTCGAGCCGATGGTGTTGATTTCGCGGTTCATTTCCTGCGAAAGGAAATCCAGCGTGCGTCCCACGGGCCCCTTCCCCCTGGCGCACTCGGCGAACTGCTTGAAATGGCTTTCCAACCGCGTGAGTTCCTCGGTGATGTCAATACGATCCGCGAACACTGCCACCTCTTTCAGCAATCGATCGTCATCGCCTGCGCCCAGCTCCAATCCGGCCGCAGCGAGGCGTTCGTGCAATTGCTCACGATGCCGCTTCACGGTGGAGGGCGCATGCTTGGCAATTTTCCTTACCGCCTTTTGCATGATTACGATACGTTGCTGCAAATCTTTTTTAAGATGGCCGCCTTCACGCGTGCGCATCGCCAGCAAATCAGAAAGTGCACCCCGCAACGCCTTGCGCAGTGGCAGCCATGATCCCTCCGCGTCCAGCGCCTCATCCGCCTGTTTCAGCACCCCGGGCGCGCGCAAGATGGTGTCGATCCCCAAGTCATCCCGCAGCTTGAGTTCCTTTGCCAGTTTCCGATATTCACGTGCATAACGCTTGGCGAGGTCCGCGTCCAGCTTCACTTTCGATCCGTTCCCATCCGTGGCCGAGAGGCCCACGCGCGCCACAATGCGCCCGCGCGAAATGCGCGTGTTGATTTCATCACGCGCCCGGCTTTCCAGCGCATCCAGTTCACGCGGGAGATGCAGCGATAACTCCGCTTGTTTGCGGTTCACCGTGCTGATTTCCACTGTGAGTTTGATGCCATTGCGCGAAGCTTCGCCGCGCCCATAGCCGGTCATTGATTTCATGGGCCGGAAAACCTGACAGAAAATCGGTACATTTGAAAGCTCGGAACGTGCCTCCACAAACTAAAGCGCCTCGCTCACACGCTCGATGGAGAGGGATTTGCCCGTGGCGCCATCCACCTCGATGATTACCCCCTGCAACAGCACACGCCCGCTGGCCACGGGGAAGCGCTGCGGTTGGCTGGTGAGGAAACGGCGCACCACCGGCTCCCAATCGCGCCCAATCACTCCGTCGTGCGGACCGGTGAAGCCCGCGTCGCACAGGAACGCCGTGCCGCCGGGGAAGATGAATTCATCCGCCGTCTGCACGTGCGTGTGCGTGCCCACCACAGCGCTCACGTCACCATCGAGCATACGGACCATTGCGATTTTTTCGCTGGTGGCCTCGGCATGGAAATCCACAAAAATTACCGGCGCAACGGGGCTGAGTTTTTTCACCTCCTCCGCCACCACGCGAAACGGGTTTTCCATTTCCCCGCGCATGAACGTGCGACCTTGGGCGTTGATGATGCCCACGGTGGGCAATCCGGCGCGCTCAAACAAAGTGCTGCCCTGCCCGGGCGTACCGGGCGGATAATTGACTGGCCGCACAAAACGCGGCTCGCTGTCCAGCAACTCGATGACCTCGCGCTG
>CAZJRV010000025.1:0-18576 GCA_964548235.1 uncultured Verrucomicrobiota bacterium | reverse complement strand
CCGTGGTGCAAAACGAAAAGAGCCCCGGCCGCGACCACAACACCTACGGCTTTTCGATGTGGCTGGCCGGCGGCGGCTTCAAGGGCGGCCACGTCCACGGCGCCACAGACGAATGGGGCCACCGCGCCGTCGAAAATGTGGTGAACCACTACGACTACCACGCCACCCTCCTCCACCTCTTTGGCCTCGACCACAAGAAACTCACCTACAAACGCGCCGCCCGCGAACAAACCCTCACCGACGGCCAACCCGGCAAAGTGGTGAAGGAAATCCTAGCGTAAACAGGTTCACTGCAGAGGCACAAAGTGCGCAGAGAATTTTTAATTTTCCCTCTCAGTACACTCTGTGCCTCTGTGATTAAAAATTAAGTCTCCGGAAAACACTGCCACATCAGACCCATCGGCCAGCACCACGGCATCCGGATTGCCCGCTAGCGCCGCTCCCCATTCCGGGCCGTAGAGGGATTCCAAATCCAAATCGAACTGCGCCAAACCCGCCGGCCGCGTTTGCCACCGCGAATGCGTCACCTCGTATTCCATCGTGCCGCCATTGGTTTGCCGGTTGTAGCCCCAATAATGCTCGATGAGAAATTCCTCCATCGGATTGGGTCCGCGCCAACCGCCAGTTGCACGCGCCGCCATCCCCTGCCATTCGCCGGCCTGTTGCAGTTCGTATTGCGTTTGCGTTTCACTCACGGCGCTGCGCATGGGCAGCGTTTGATACGGCTCATTGTAAACCGCGCGCGCCACCCACTCCACCATGCGGCGCGGGGTCAGCTCGCGCAGAAACACCACGCCACGCCGCACTTCGCCATCCACCTCGCGCCGCACATAAAAGCGCAGATTGATTTCCGGAAAATCACGATGCCCCAATGCGGGCACGCCTTTCACGGCCAAACCCAAAAACCGAAACCCCACCAGGCTCACCCAATGCGCGCCATCCCACGGATCCAGCTCCGTGCCTGCGGGCACGCGCGGCTGCAGCAGCGCGGGATCCACGCGCCAGTTCAGCAGCAGCAGATCGCGCCACGCGGCAGTTAGGAAGGGTGTGGACACAGACGCAGTATAAACGGAAACCCGCCAAATGTCATTTCCTGCGACTCTGTAGCCCGGGCCACCGGGCAGGGCTACATTTCCCAAAACGTTTGCTCTCGGAGGCCACACCGATACACTCCGCCCATGGACGAAACCAAGCCGCCCGTCTCCCCAAGTTTGGCCAGCTTCCTTTGCCCGCCACTGGGCATATGGCTGTTATGGCGTCATCGCCTCCCATGGCGCGGCCTCAAGACGGTAATGCTGCTCTTCTTACTGCTAAATTACATTGTCCTCGGAATTTTGCTGATGACCAAAGCCGGCTGGACGCGCGTGGACTGGGACGGCCGCGGTCTGCCCGGCGATCTCCGCTGGGTGCTCGCCGCGCCAAGCGATGCGAATTGGAAATACTCCGATCGCAAACCCAACACTGATGCCCCCGCCCATTGGCCGGGCTATCGCGGGGAGAATCGCGATGGTGTTTATAACGGGTCCGCCATTCGAACCGATTGGGATGCCGCACCGCCCAAGCCGGTTTGGACCACCCCCGTTGGCGGCGGCCATGCATCGATGACCATTGCGCAAGGCCGCCTTTTCACCCTCGAACAATGGGCCGAGGGCGAAGTGGTCACCTGCTACAACCTCGCCGATGGCCGCGGCCTGTGGCGGCATGCTTATGCGGGTGAGTTCAACGACAAGTCCGCCATGGGCGGCGTGGGCCCGCGTTCCACTCCCACTTGGGATGAAGGCCGGCTGTATACCATCGGCGCCGAGGGCCAACTCTTTTGCCTCGCCGCCGATACCGGCAAAGTGATTTGGCAAAAAAATATTTTCGACGCTTTCGGAACGCGCAACCTCCCCTTCGGTGCTTGCGCCTCGCCCTGGGTAGCCGGCGAAAATCTCATCATCACCGCCGGCGCACGCGCGGGAACCGCCAAGCACACGGTGTTTGCGTTGGACAAAATGACCGGCGAAGTCCTCTGGCGCGCCGCCGCGGAGAAACAGGCGTACATGTCCCCCATCACCGCCACACTGGCTGGCCAAAAACAAATCGTCCTCTGCGCCGGCCGCGCCATTCAGGGGCTCTCGCTGGAAGATGGAAAAATTTTGTGGTCCGTAAAATGGACCGTGAGCTACGACAACAACATCGCCCAACCCGTCGTGGTCGATGACACCCACATTTTTATCAGCGCCGGCTACGGCACAGGCTGCGGCCTCATCGAAATAAAAAAACCCGATGGCCAGTTTTCCGCCCAGCTCGTCTGGGAAAATAAAAATCTGAAAAACAAATTCACCAGTTCCGTGCTGCACGAAGGCCACCTCTACGGCCTCGATGACGGCGGCGGCGACAACGCCGCCTACCTCGTCTGCCTCAACGCCCAAACCGGCGAGGAACAATGGCGCGGTGACAACTACGGCCACGGTCAGTTGCTGCTCACGCAGGGCCACCTTGTCATCCAGTGCGAAAATGGCGATATCGCCCTCGCCAAGGCCACGCCCGAGGCCCATCAGCAAATCGCGCGTCTCCCCGCCCTCCCCGGCAAAACGTGGAACAACCCCGCGATGGCCAATGGCCACCTTTACGTCCGCAACGATTCACAAATGATCTGCTACGACATCCGCCCCGGCTCCGCCGCCGGCACCATCCCCATCCGCACCAGCGCCACCGAGGCCCTTTCCGTCTTGGCCGCTGCGTTTTTGCTGCTCAATGGTTTGGGCTGTATCGGGCTTGGGTTTGCTGCTCGGCCTCAATCGAGCGATCCATCTGAATAATCCAGCAGCATTGAAATTATTTGCTGCGCCACAAAACGCCCGCCGAGTTTTCAAGCCGCCAACTATTTGACAAAATGCGCAGCCGAATGCCCCTTTGTACGCGCACGGTAAATACCTTGGCTCCGCTCTTCCGCAATCGGCCTAACAACGCTTCCGGCGCGCGCTTGGTGATGGGGAAATTGCTATCGTGGATGATGATTACTTTGGGATTGATGATGCGCAGCAAGCCCGCATTCAATGCTTCGCCGTAGCTGGGGATGCTGGCCACGACGATGTCCGCGCTCAATTCCGCCTTGCGCGCGATCATTGCCTGGCAGCCATCCGATCCCACGTCCGAGAGCAGCAGCACGCGCACACCGTGGAACTCGCCACGCAACACGAGGGCATCATCCGTGCTCCGCGAAAAATCATCGACAGCCGCAGGATGCAACACGGTCCACGCGCCGATGCTGTCCCCGGCGGACACTGTCCGTTTCAATTCCTCATTGCGAGCCAGCGCGGCCAGCACAGTCTTGTGAAATTTTGAGGAAGACTTGGCGTGGCTAAGGTGGACGCGCTCAATCGGCTGCAGTGCGAGCAAATTGGTAAACCCGCCCACGTGATGGCCGATGCCGTGAGTGAGCGCCACATCGGCCAAAGCATCCACGCCACGTGCCTGCAGGTGGCGTTGCACGGTGTACTCCACGGCCATCGCGTCTCCGGAATCGATAAGCAAGTCGGATGTGTGCGCGCTGGATTCCACATGAACCATCGGTCCTTCAGGCAGAAACGTCAGCCGCACTTCCTGCCGATCCGCCTGCCACGCCGCCATCATTGAAACTACAAACATTCCCACCCCGCCCATCGCCCAGCGGCGCACGGCCGGCTTCCAAAACCAGCCTGTGCCAAGGCCGAATAGCACCGCGTACCAGCCGGCCATGATCCACGGTGCAGGCGCGCGCACGTATTGCCAGCCACCGGGTAAGTCCGCCGCCCATTGGCTGATGACCATCATGCCGCTCATGAAAAACCAGGCCGAGTGATTGAACAAAATCGTCAATGGCTCCAGCCATCCGCCGCAGATGAAGCTCCCCATACAACTCATCAACGCCAGGGAGCCGCACGCCACTACCGGCACGTTAGCCAGCAGGGCCACGGGATTGAACAAATGAAAGTGATGCGCGATGAGCGGCGTGGACGCCAGCCACGCGCAAAATGAAACGGCGATCGCACCCACCAACCAATATGACGGTTCCAAAACCCAACGCCGCCAGCGCGGCCAAAGTTCGCGTGGCAGAAATGGATCCGGCCGCACGCCTGTTTGCAATCGATCCACGATGGGCGGCATCACGAGCGCGAGGCTGAATACGACTGCGAACGAAAGCTGGAAGCTCGCGCGGAAAAGTTGTTGCGGATCCCACAGCAAAATTAAGAACGCCGCCATGCCCAATGAGTTGAGCAGATTGACCGGCCGCTTGAGCGACCACGCCGCGAGGATGAGCGTCATCATCACCGTGGCACGCACCGCCGAAGGCTGCCAGCCGGTGGCCGCCGTGTAAAACCACAGTAAGGGAATAGCGACCACCCCCACCCAACCGCGCGGCACGCGCATGACCCGTAGCAACACCACAAAAATGCCCGCCACCAACCCGATGTGCAAACCGCTGATGGCAAAGAAATGCATCGTGCCCGATTGCATAAAAGGCGCGGCCACTTCGCCCGTGAGCACCGTGCGCCAGCCGAGGCTCATTGCCCACAACAACTCCAGCGCTTGGTCCTGCTCAGGCTGGCCGCGGCTGAGGTTGTGGCGCGCCCACGTGCGAAAGCGGTCGGACAAAGGGCGGCTTGGCGGCGAGTTTTGAGGGATGATTTTCCATTGCGAGCTTGGATCCGTTTTCAGTTCAAACCAAATGCCAAGCCGGCGGAGATGTTCGCGGCGATCGTACAACCCCGGCGCCTTGGCGTGCTCGGGACGGATCATCACGCCATCCACCTTCACGATTTGCCCAGCGTAGAATTTTTCGTCCAGCGGCTGGGTGGTCGTCACCATCACCGTGCCGTGGGCCGGCTGGGCTTGGCTGCGCTGGGTGATTGAATGGGCGCGAATGCGGAGGGAGGTGCGTTCGACAATGCCCGCGCGACGGCTGGTGGGGGTGGCAGTCAGCGTGCCGCGCAGGGTGACGATTGCGCCTTCCTCCGGAATGAGATGCCGTAGGTCGTGTGGGGAAATGGGCTCAGTCTGGCGGGTGTAATTGGCCCAGCCGGTCAGCACAATCGTCGCGATCAATGCCACCTGCCGCACAGAATCCGCCACGCCGGAAACCATCCCAAGCCGGTCATCAGAAATCCCAACCCGCTGGGCCACGGCCCCATCGCAGCGTTGGCCCAGCCACACGGCGGCCAGCGCGATACCCGCCGCCAACAGGGCCAAAGCAAGGATGGTTTCGGGCGCAATTGGAATCCAGTTTCCCATCAGCACCCCCGCCATCAAGAGACCGGCGAGAGTGAGCATGGGGTATTTCATGGGCGTCTTTTTTTAACACACACGCCGAGGTTGGCAAGGCGGGTGAATTTGCGTAGCGTGCCCCGATGCTCAGGTTGGGAGTGAACATTGACCACGTGGCAACGCTGCGCGAGGCGCGCTATCGAGGGCAACGCCGGGGCGAGCCCTGCCCCGTGGATGCGGCCATGGCTGCCGAAGCGGCGGGCGCGCACGGCATCACGGCGCATTTGCGAGAGGATCGGCGGCACATTGTGGATGCGGACGTGCCCGCGCTGCGCAAGGCGGTGAGCACGCGCTTTAATTTCGAAATGGCCAACACCGCCGAGATGGTGCGGATTGCGCTGAAGACCAAGCCGGACATCATCTGCCTCGTGCCCGAGAAACGCGAGGAGATCACTACCGAGGGCGGCCTCGACGTGGCCGAGCAATTGCCCGCGCTGAAGCGCACCTGCAAAAAGATGGCCAAGGCGGGTATCGAGGTCAGTTTGTTTATCAATCCAGACGCCAAACAGGTGGACGCCTCCGCGCAATCGGGCGCGCAGTTTATTGAGTTGCACACCGGGCAGTTTGCCGAGCACTTCGGCAATGCGCGCGCGCGCCAGCGGGAGCTCAACCGCCTCATCGCCGCCGCCGAGCACGCGCACGGACTGGGCCTGCGCGTAAATGCCGGGCACGGCATCAATTACGACAACCTCCCCACCCTGCACGCCGTGCCGCACATGGAGGAGCTGAATATCGGCCACTGCATCATCAGTCATGCGGTGAGCGTCGGCCTGCCGCGGGCGGTGAAGGAAATGTTGCGATTGATGAAAGGCTATCGCGGATGATTTTCGGCACGGGCATCGACATCGTAGAAACCGAGCGCGTCCGCAACGTCTGCAAGCGTTGGAACGACCGGTTTTTACGGCGCGTGTTGCGCGAGGAGGAAATGAATTACTGCCTCGCCCAAAGTGACCCCGCCCCGTGCATTGCCGCGCGTTTCGCCGGCAAGGAAGCCATCAGCAAAGCCTTCGGCACCGGCATCGGCTCAGAGCTGGGCTGGCATGACATTGAGATCACCCACCATCCGCAAGGCCGACCGATGGTAAAACTGCACGGGCGCGGAAAGGTGCTACTGCTCGAGCAAGGCGGCAAGACCATCCACATCAGCCTCAGCCACAACGGCGGCCAGACAGCGGCGATGGCGGTGCTGGAGGGGTGACGATGCCGCCCTACACCTCGTGCAGCGCGGCGATGACGTGTTGCAGCATGGTACCGATGAATTGTTGCTGGCTTTCGTCTTCCACTTTTTTGCCGTCGATGTCGGTGAGATAAAAACTGTCGTTGGCGCCGCCTTTCTCGGTGTTGATGCGGGCGAGTTCGATGGTTAGGCCGAGGGCATTGAGCGTGTGGGTGACGGCGTAGAGCAGGCCCACGTGATCCTCGGTCTCAACGTCCAGCACGGTGAAGCGCGCGCTGGAGCGGTTGTCGAAATGGATGGTGGTGGGGATGCGTTCGCCTGTGAGCGAGGTGTATTCGATGCCGGCATCGGGGATCTGCGAGATGTCCAATTCAGGATCTTCGTGCGCGGCAAGGGCGGGCTTGAGGCGTTCGGTGAACTGCGCGCGCTGTTCGCCGGTGGGCAACTGGCCGGTGCGGGCATCGGTGAGGCGGAAGTGATCGAGCACCATCGAGTCGCCACGCGTGAAAATCTGCGCGCTTAAAATATTCAAGCCACACTGAGCGATGACGCCGGTGATGCGGCTGAAGAGTCCGGGGCGATCCCACGTGCAAATGCTGGCCACGGCATAGCCGCGATCGCGGTCGCGCTGCCATTGAATGGCGGGCTCAAGCATTCGGTCATCGAAATCAATCTGTAGCCGGATGAATTCGTTGACCAACCCGATGTCCTCGGCAATCTCATCCGCGGGCGAGGCGCGGAAGTAACGCATAGGCAACTGCTCAAAGTGCGCTTGGATTTCCTCCGGCGGAACCTTATCGCCTATGAGTTTGGTAACCTCGGCCTCGATCTCGGCGCGTTCCTCCTCCTCGGCACGCACAGCCACGGGACCTTCGCGAAAGAGCGCGCGTGTTTTCCAAAACAGGCTCCACTGCGAGGCATCCTTGAAGCCGTTCCACAACTCATCGCTGGTGCCCATCGAATCAGCCAGCGTATGCAGCATCAGCAGGTTGAGATTTTCTTCCGTCTCCATTTCCTCGGCAAACTGCTCAATCACCTGCGGGTCTTCCAAATCGCGCCGCTGCGCCACTTGAACCATCGTGAGGTGATGCCGAATGATGAGCTGCAAACTATCGGCAGCCGCTTCATCGAGCTCGATGCGATCGGCCACGTGCTCGGCCACGCGCGCGCCTTCGCGTTCGTGATGGTCGCTCTCGATGCCCTTGCCCGAGTCGTGCAACAACAGCGCGAGGTACAGCGTGGACGGCCGCTCGATTTTCTCAAACACTTCGTGGTAGCGGCGATACTCCGGCCACGTTTCCTCCCACAAGCCGTCGAGTTTTTCGAGGCACACGAGGGTGTGCTCGTCCACGGTGTATTGATGATAAAACTCATGCTGCACGAGACAGGTGAGCCGGCCGAATTCCGGCATGTATTTGCCCAGAAAATCCAGCTCATGCATGCGACGCAGAATGCGGCCAACGGCACCGGGGTGGTTGAGGATTTCCATAAAGGTCTCGTGCACGTGGGGATCCTCGCGGAATGCGCGGTCCACAAGCCAAACTTGTTGGCGAATGATCTGCGCCAAATCCGGATGCAACCGAAGGCTGTGGCGTTGCATCAACAGGAACACACGCATCAGCTTGCGCGGTTGATCGCGAAAAATGCGGCGGTTAGCGGTGTTGATCGCGCCATCGGCAATGGTAAACCCATCGATCACTTGCTCCTTTTTTCCACTCACCCATCGGCCCAGCGCCTGTTGCCACGCGGGCCGCGGCACCAATGCGAGGCGTTGTTCAATGGTGCGCACGGTGAGGTCGATTTGCCGTGCGTGCCGATAGTAATCACCCATGAACGCCTCCAACCGCTTGGCGGGTGAGCGGTTGGTGTAGCCCAGTTGCCATGCCACCTTTGGCTGCACAGCTTTGGTTAGTACTTCGCCAGGACGGTCCAGTTGATAATGCAGCTCGTTGCGCGCGCGCAGCAGAAAGGAATACGCCGCCTCCAGCCGCTCGGCCTCGGCCTTGGTCACGACCTTTTGCGCCTCCAGATCCTCCATTAAGCGCGAGCCTTCTCGGAAATGCATCATCCAGTGTAGGTTTTGGTAATCACGCAGACCACCGCAGCCGTTTTTGATATTCGGCTCCTGCATGGTCACCGCGTTGCCGTGCTTGGCGCGGCGCGCAGCCTGATCCTCCAGTCGCGCGGCAATGTAATCGGCCACGTGCGGCTTCACGCACTTGGCGTGCACAGCCCGTTCCATTTTTTCAAACAACACCTCATCGCCGGCCACGTGGCGCGACTCAATCAGCGCCGTTTTGCTTTGCATATCCTTGTTGGCTTCCGCCACACAATCGCTCACGCGCCGCACGGAATGGCCAATCTTCAGACCCACATCCCAAAGGGTGTACAGGATGGTATCGGTGATGCTTTGCAAAAACACCTCCGGCTTGGGCTTCGCCAGCAGGCGGTCGTCACACAGAAAAAGAATATCGATGTCGCTGTGCGGATTGAGCTCCGCGCGGCCGTACCCGCCAATAGCCACCACGGCGATGGCCGGCGGCTTCTTGAAACTGCCCAAAGGCGCCAGTCCGATGGCGGTATCGAGCAGATGCCGAATGAGCGCGTCGATCACCGCCGCCCGCGCGCGGCATACCTCGCGGCCGAGCCCGCCGCCACGGTGCAGTTTTTTGAGCCGCGACGCCTCGTCCTTGAGGAAACGCTTGTAACGCGCCAGCTCCGCCGCAGGCGTCTGGCCCTCGGCCAACACCAGCCGCTCGGCCGCGTGCGCCTCCACCGCTTCCACCAACTCATCCAACGTCGACACGCGGCGTGATTACCCCAAAACCGCCCGCGCATACAGTTTAATCAGGAATCCAAGCCAAGCTTGCCCCGCGCAGTCCAGAGGCTTAACGTGCCGCGTGCATCCGGTTGCATTTCAGATTGGCGGGTTGACGATCCATTGGTACGGCATTTTGCTGGCCACGGGGTTTATGCTGGGGCTGTGGACGGCCGGCCGGCGTGGGATGAAGATCGGCCTTAACGCGGAGGATCTCTCAAACCTCGTGCTGTGGATTTTCATCAGCGGCATCGTCGGGGCCAAACTGCTTTATGTCATCAACGAAGGCGGCCCCAACAAGGCGCTCAAGGATTTGCTTTTCGAACGGTCCGGGCTGGTATTCCACGGCGCGCTCATTGGCGCCAGCGCGGCCATCATCATTTTCACGCGCCTCAAAAAAATGCCCGTGTGGGCCACGTTCGATGCCCTCGCGCCCAGCATCGCCCTCGGCCACGCCTTCGGACGCATTGGCTGTTTTACCACCGGCTGTTGTTTTGGCAAAACCTGCGAGCTGCCGTGGGCGGTCACCTTCCCCGCCGGACACCCCACAAACCCGCACGCGGTGCATCCCACGCAGATTTATGAATCGACCCTCAACTTCGCGCTATACGCGGGGCTGGCGTGGCTCTTTCGCCATCGCAAATTTGATGGGCACGTGTTCGCGGCTTATCTGGTGGGGTACGCGTTCATCCGTTTTGGCATCGAGTTTCTGCGGGCCGATCCGCGCGGCAACACGCTGGCGGGACTGGCACCCGGCCAGCTCATCAGCATCGGCCTGTTGATCGGCGGCGGCATACTCTGGGCCAAGCTGCGCACCACGCCGCTGAAATCGCTGAAAGACGAGGCATGAGCCGGCGCGAGACACTGCGCGTGGAGACTTCCCAACCCAAGGCACGGCTGGACAAGTTTTTGCAGGATCACTTCTCCGAAACCTCACGCGGCACCTTTCAACGCCTCATCGTAAATGGCGATGTGCAAGTGGATGGCGAACAAACCAAAGTCACCCACCACCCGAGAGCCGGCGAGGAGATCACCATCGAATGGCCCGAGCCCATCGCTGCCGAGGCACAGCCGGAGAACATCCCGCTGGACATTCTTTTTGAGGACGACCATTTGCTGGTGATCAACAAACCGCCGGGGCTGGTCGTGCATCCCGCCGCCGGTCACGCCACCGGCACGTTGGTGAACGCGTTGCTGCACCATTGTGACGGACATCTCAGCGGCATTGGTGGCGTGGCGCGCCCCGGCATTGTCCATCGGCTGGATAAAGACACCAGCGGCTGCATCGTAGTGGCCAAGGATGATGCCACCCATCTTGCGCTCTCCAATCAGTTCGCCGAACGCACCACCACCAAGATTTACCACGCCCTCGTTTGCGGCCAACCTTCCAAAGTAAAGCACACAGTAAAAGAGCCGTTGGCGCGTCATCCGGTGCATCGTAAAAAAATCGCCGTCACGCCCAATGGCCGCGAAGCGCACACGGATTTTCGTGTGCTGGAAAAACTCAACCACGCCGCGCGGGTCGAGGCCACTTTGCACACCGGGCGCACCCACCAAATCCGCGTACACCTCCAGCACCTCGGCTGCCCGGTGCTAGGCGATGCGGTCTACGGCGGCCGCCCTGCCCGCACCTTTGCTAGTGCTACAGACTACAAGGCTCCGCGCCAAATGCTCCACGCCTTTTCGCTGGGCTTCGATCACCCCGCCATCGGTGAACGCCTCACTCTCGAGGCCCCTTTGCCGGAAGATTTCCAAACTGCCGTGGAGTTGCTGCACCCATAGTTGCAGCACGATTGGCATGGTCTCATTGGGGTGGGTTAATAGACAAACCCAATTCCGAACATGAAGGTGTCACCATTGCCGTGATCAAGCGTGCCTTGGCGGTCGTAGAAATCGTGTTTCCATTCGAGGCGCAGGTGGGCGGTGTCGTTGATGTTCCAGTAAAACGCCGGTCCGGCAGAGAGCGTGCGGGACTCATCATCCTCCCAGTGAAAATCCGTTTCCCACATCAGGGCGCAATTGCTTTCGCCAAGGTAAAAGTTGTAGCCGAGATCCAGACTCGAGAAGCTTTCGAATGGATCGTTTCCATGGTAGACCCAGCCACTGGTGCTGATATGAAAATGGAAATTGGCCGTTTCGTGCTCATACGCAACCCCCAGCCCGTTGCCCCATTGGTTGTCGTACACCTCGTACTCATCTGATCCGGAAAATGGTACGCGTAGCATTGGCTTGAGGGTCCACGAGCCACTTTTGCCATCGAGGTTGAAATATTTTTTTAATGGCAACGCCAGCGTGGGATCACCAATGCCGTTGTCGTACTCGACTTTTTTGCCACCCAAGCCATCGGGCATTTCGCGGCGCGCATCTAAAACATACGGCAGTTTGGCGGTTAGGCGGATGGATTTGCCCCACGTATAAACGCCCTGCAAATGCAGCAGATGAACATCCTCCGTGAAGCCCGCGTGTTTTTTGTCGCGGCCCAAAAGCAAATCGCTTTCGTGACGATACTCGTGAAAGAATTGATACCCCCAACCCCCACTCCAACGGGGCATCATATTCATGATCGGCTCATCCGCCGCAAGACGCGGCCCCATGGCCATCGTCAGGAAAAGAAATCCAAACCGAATAATGTGTCCCATCATGCGCCGACAATTCTCTCGCCTTAATCCTTCTTTTTCTTGAAGGAATGCGAATTCAGTTTGCCCTTGTCGAGCGAGTACCATTCCATCGGCACGTAGCCGGCCTTATCAATGGCCTTTGCCATGCTCGGCGGGTCAGGCTGTTTGCCTTCCTTGATCGCCACGGTCAACAACTGCGCCTTCACGTCCATGCCCACGCCGCGCTTGAACCGGCTGCGATCCACGAAATCCAGTTTGCCCAGCATCACACGGATGCCGATTGCGCAGGATTCTCACGTCATGCCCTTGACGTAGAGGAGCGAAACATCTTCTTCGCTATTCAGCACCTTCACCGCCGCCACGTCGCGCACTTCCTGCTTCACATCGGGCGCACCGTCCTGAGCGATCACCGGCGAAGCCATCAGTCCCGCGACCATCAATCCAATTCCAAAATTTTTTTTCATATTCATTCCCGTCAAACAGTTATCCAACGGGCCTTCTGCATAACATTCTTTTGCCAGCCATTCAAGGCCGCGGTTTACGCGGTGGCCGCACGAAATCATCCACAAACGGTGGCTTATCAAAGGTGCTGCCATCGCCGGTCACGCGGGGGTCTCCGGTGCGCCTTAGTTCTGCCATCAGCTGCGCGTGTAGCTTTTTTTGAACAGCGACAAACTTGGGTTGACCGGCGACGTTCTTCAACTGATCCGGATCATTTTTCAGGTCATACAACTCAATGCGCGGCCGCTTGCCAAAGGCGTAGTTGTAGTGCCACTTCCATTCAGCTTCATGCCCGTGCCGAATCAACCACGCCTTGGTGGGGCTGGCATCGAGGTCGCCAAACGTTGCAAATGTATTGTTCGCCAACGTGTTGAAGTCCGGTTTCGTGGCTGCCTTAAGATGATACGGATCACCCATCGGCCAGCGGTCGGGTTTGAAGTTGATGATGTATAAATAATCCGACGTGCGCAGGGCGCGCTGAGGGTAGCCGGTGCGATCAGCCCGCGCGCGCGCCACGTGGCGTTCGCGGCCGGTGATGACCCAGTTGCGAGTGGCATCGACCATTCCGTTTTTCTTAGATTGCAAAACCGGAACGAGACTGCGGCCGGTCATCACCTTGGGTGGTTGCACGCCGCCCAATTCCAGAAACGTCGGCGCGAGATCCATCAAGTTCACAAAATCATCGAGCACGCGCCCGCCCGGTTTGCCCGGCCACCACACGGTCAAGGGAACAGCGGTGCCGAAGTCGTATAAATTGCATTTGCCGCCGGGAAAGCCCGGTGCGCCGTGATCGCCGCTGACGACGACGACGGTGTTGTCGAGCTCACCGATGGCCTCGAGCCGCTTGAGGATCAGCCCGAGCGCGTGGTCGAACGCCTGCACCTCGCCAAGGTAATCCGCAAAATCCTCGCGCACAATCGGCACGTCCGGCAGCATCGGCGGCAACTTGCCTTTCAGCGAATCTGGCTCAATGCCCCACAGCTTTTTGCCCGAACCTTTCGTCCATTTGCGATGCACCAGTGTCGGCCCGAACCAATAACAAAACGGCTGGCCTTCAGTCCGCGCTTTTAGAAACGACTCAAAATTGCCTGACACCTCATCATACAAAACCTGTTTCGCGTCCTTTACGCTTTTTCCATTCGCCACCATCCGCATGACGTTTTGCGAAAAGCCATTAAACCGCCCGCCTGATTTTTCAAAACCATACTTGCCCGCACCGAATGGCGCATCCCTTGGAGTGCCCGGCGTCCACACCTTGTACGTCTCGCCGATGTGATACCCGCTGTCCCGCAGCAACAGCGGAAAGCTTGGGATTTTGTCGTCCCAAACCGCACCCTGCAAAATCGCTGCGCGCCCCGTGCGGTAAAAATACTGCCCGCTCAACAACGAACTGCGGCACGGCGTGCAAGACGGCGCCGTCACAAACGCATTCTTGAACAACACGCCCTCCCGTGCCACGCGGTCGAAGTGCGGCGTCCGCACCACTTCATTCGGCGAAGGCCTCCCGTCCACCTTTGCATACGCGCTCGCGTAGCGCCCCCAGTCATCGGCAAACGCAAAGAGAATATTTGGCCGCGCTTTCTTTGGTGCTGCGTTGACTCCAACCGCCAATACCAATGTTGTCAGAAAAAGAATCCGTTTCATGCGTGCCTCAATTCTCGCCTCCCAAAACCGAAACGCAAGCAATTCTGCTAAAGCCTTGAGGCACACTGCCGATTATGGTAAGAGGAAGGCGGTGAAAATACTCCGGATTATTGCGACTTTGATGGTGCTGGCGGCTTGGCTGCCGGCCACCTCGCATTGTGTTTGGACCGGTGCCGGTCTCTTGCCGGGCGATTGCCAAACCGAGCATCACCACGGTGATGCCCCCGCGCACAGCCACGATGACTGCGGCCAATGCGTACTGGAATCCGGCAGCTTCAAGCTCGCCGGAAAAGACGCCGCACACCTCGCTTTCATTCCCGTGCTCCAGTGGCAGCTTCAATTTCCCGCACCCCCGCCCGATGCCAACGTGGCATTCGCAGTCAATTCCGGCCGCGCGCCGCCCGATCGCACCACCCATCATTTTCGCACCCGCGCCGCCTTACCCGGCCGCGCGCCCGCGCTTCTGTAACGGAACCTTTCCGGTTCCTGTGTCCCTGCATGATCCCTTACGATCGTGCTGTGTCTTTTGCTAACCCCATTTGAGATATGAAATTTAACACAAACAATTTGATCCAAACTCTGGCCGTGCCCGCGATCCTCATGGCGGTTGGCTGTGCCTCGCCGCCGATGCCGGCGCATCATACGGATGAACACATCCAGTCCGCCGCCAGCCTGGCCAGTGCCATTCAGTTTCACACCAACGCATTACCTGCCGAGGCAGCGGCTGCGCCAGAACGACTGCCACTTTCATCAGCCATCGAGCAGGCGCTGCGTCAGTCGCCGGAGTTGCAAATTGCCCTCGCCACCGTTCGCATTGCGCAGGCGGAGGCACTGCAATCCCGGCTCCTGCCCAATCCTGTGCTGGACGTTGCTTTTCGCATTCCCGAGGGCGGCGGTCGCACGGTGGTTGAGGCCGGATTAAGTGCCGAGCTCTCCAAACTTCTTCAGCGACCACGCCGCATCAGTGCTGCTGATGCAAGCCTGCGCGCTGTCAGTGCCGAGGCCATCACTGTGGCGCTCGAGGTGATGCACCAGACGCAGCAAAATTATTTTGAAGCCGTTGCTTTGCGTCGCGAGATCGCCATCCTCACCCAGCGCACCGCCCGCATCAATGGGCTGCTTCAGGTTGCCGAGGCCCGTCTGGCCGTCGGTGAAGGTGCCCAGCTTGATGTGGCTTCGCTCAAAGCCGAGCTGGCTTCGGCTAATCTTGATCTGCGCGAAGCTGAGCCCAAAATTCAGGCGGCACATTTCGCACTCGCTCAGCGCCTCGGCCAGCCGCGTGGCCGCATTGACTGGGAACTGGCTACGCCGCTGTACACGCAGGTGGCGCTGCGCGGCGAACGTGATGCCATCGCTCACGGCCTGCGCGTGCGTCCGGAAATTCAGGCGGACCGCTGGCAGCTCGCCGCCTTGCAGGATGCCAAAGCCCTCGCCCGGCTCGCGTGGATGGAGGATGCCGCCGCGGGTCTGGACACCGAACGCGATGGCGATTGGTCACTCGGCCCATCGCTCGCATTGCCGTTGCCAATTTTTGATTCGGGCCAAGCCAGCCGCGCGAAGGCCCGCGCACAGGCAATCGCTGCCCGCCATCGGCTCACCCAAACCACGCGGCAGATTGTGCGCGAAATCCGCACGGCCCATCACGCAGTGGTCGGCTTGATGACCACCACGCAACAGGCTCGCGCAAATCTCATTCCGCTTCACGAGGAACGCGTTCGGCTTGCCAAGGTGGTTTTTGATGCCGGGCAGGAAGATGTCACCCGCCTGCGCCTCGCGGAGCTGGATCTGCTGAATGCACAACTCAAACTCGCCCGCCTCGAGCACCGCACGGCGATTGCCATCCTCCAGTTCAACCGTGCTAACGGCGGCAGCACGCTGGAAATTTCCAATGACTAATCACCAAAATCCAATGACCAAAATGAAAACTGAATTTTTAATCGCCTTAATCTCGATGGCACTGCCGGTTTGGCTGGCAGGTTGTGGCAATCACGATCCTCACGCCGGGCACAACCATGGCCCACACGGCAGCACTGAGACGCCCACGGAAATTACCCTGTCTCAGGCGGCGATGTTGCAGCACAAAATTTCATTGGGCAGCGTGAAGACACACACGTTGCGGTCAATGTTTGAAGCGCCGGCGCGCGTGGCATTTGATCACGAGAGCACGGCGCACGTCGGCACGCTGGTGAACGGGCGCGTCAACAAAATGAACGTGCACCTTGGCGACACGGTGGCCAAAGGTGACGTGCTTTTCACGCTCGAAAGCCCCGAGCTAGGCGCGGCGCAAAATGCGTTTCTAAAAGCCCTGGATACCGAGGCAGCGGCTGGGCCTGCCTTGGAGCTGGCGCACAATAATGCCGGCGTGGCCCAGGCCGAGGCCGAGGCCAAGGCGGCCGAGGCGATGCTTGCCTTGGCAAACAATCCCGCTGCCGTGGCGCAGGCGCAGGGTGAGTTGGCAGCGACCCAACCGGTGTTGCAACGGGCCACGGAGCTTTTGGAAACTGGCAATAAACTTGCCGCCGAGGGTGCATTGGCCGCCTCGGAACTTAAGCAACGAGAAGCTGCCGTTCAAACTGCCAAGGCCAAGGTACAGTCCGCCGAGGCCGCACTGGTGCAGGCCAAGGCGCAACAGGTGCGCGACATCGCCGCGGCCAAGGCCAAGGCTGATGCGGCAGCCGCGGGCCTCAAAGCCGCCAAAGCCCGGCAAGTCAAAGTGTTGGGCGAGGCCCAAAGTGCGTTGCAAACCGCCCAAGCTGCCGCGGCCACGGCACGCAATCGGCTAATGTTGTTTGGCATGGATGCCGCGGCCATCGCCGCGTTGGCGAAGGATCGCGCGTTGACGCCGCATTACACGGTGCACGCCCCGCGCGCGGGCACGGTGGTGGAGCGCGAGGTGACGCTGGGCGAAATCACCAATCCGACCCAGCCGCATTTGTTGGTGATTGCGGATTTGTCACAGGTCTGGGTGCTCATCGAGGTGCCGCCCGCGCGGGCCAAAGGATTGCAGGCCGGTCAGTCAGCCACACTTGTGAACGAGCAAACCAACGAACGCACGAGTGCCGAGCTGGCATACGTCAGTCCGTTGGTGGATCCCGAAACACGCACGGTGCAGGCGCGTGTGACGTTGAAAAATGCCGACGGCCAATGGCGCCCCGGCCAGTTCCTGACGGTGCAACTGCCCACCGGTGCGACGCCCGTTGAAAGCCTCGCCATTCCTGCGGCGGCTGTGCAAATCGTCGAAGGCCAAGCCACGGTGTACACCTTCACTGGCAAAACGCGCACCTTCAAATCCAAACCCATCACCGTTGGCAAACCTGTTAACGGAATGATCCCTGTGGTAGGCGGCTTAAAGGAAAAAGAAAACGTGGTCATTCAGGGTACCTTTCTGCTCAAAGCCGAGTTCGGCAAAGCCGGTGCGGGGCATGATCACAGTCATTAATTTCACATGCTTAAGCGCATCCTAAAACTTGCCATTGATCACCGCTACCTCGTGGTGGTGGCTACTCTGTTGCTCGCCTTGGTTGGGGCGAGGTCGCTTTGGCGACTGCCGATCGATGCGGTGCCGGATATCACCAACAATCAGGTGCAGATCAATGTGATCGAGCCGGCGTTCTCGGTGGAGGACATGGAGCGGTTGGTCACATTCCCCATCGAGACTGCGCTCACTGGCATTCCCGGGCTGGAATACACGCGGTCCATTTCGCGCAATGGCTTTTGCCAAATCACGGCGGTGTTCGTGGATGGCCTCGACATTCATCTCGCGCGGCAACAGGTGGGCGAGCGGCTGGACCGCGCGCGGGAAGAATTGCCGGCGGGCATCAAACCCTCGATGGGGCCGATTACCACCGGCCTTGGCGAGGTGCTGATGTGGTCGGTGGAATACGGTGCAGCCCGCACTAATGCCATCGCCGGTCAACCCGGTTTGCAGCCGGATGGCGCGTATCTCACGCCCAATGGCGAGCGCCTCACCAATCGAGTCCAGCGCCTCACGTGGCTGCGCACGGTGCAGGATTGGATCATCCGCCCGCAATTGCGCACCGTGTCCGACGTGGCTGATGTGGATGCCATCGGTGGTTTTGTAAAACAATATCACGTGCTGCCAAACCCGGCGGCGTTGCAGGGCTACGGCCTTTCGATGCAGGACATTATTGCCGCGCTGGAACGCAACAATCGCAGCCTCGGCGCAGGCTTTGTGGAGCGCAACGGCGAGGCCGCGCTGGTACGGGCCGATGGCCGACTGCGCGGCATCGCAGACATCGCGCGCGTGGTGGTCAAGGAACACAACGGCACGCCCGTCACGCTTGCGCAAGTGGCGGAGGTCACTCTCGGCGGCGAGCTGCGCCAGGGCAGCGCCAGCACGGATGGACGCGAGACGGTCATCGGCACGGCAATGATGATCAGCGGCGCCAATAGCCGCGCTGTGGCCGTGGCAGTGCGCGCGCGGTTTGATGATGTAAAACAAAGCCTGCCGCCGGATGTCATCGCCCGCCCCGTGCTGGATCGCGCCCGGCTGGTGTATGACACCATCG
>CAZJRV010000024.1:16876-18642 GCA_964548235.1 uncultured Verrucomicrobiota bacterium | reverse complement strand
CCGATTTGCCGCCTTCGCCCGATTTGCCGCCTTCGCCCGATTTGCCGCCTTCGCCCGATTTGCCGCCTTCGCCGGGTTTGCCGCTGGAGCTTTGTTTGTTGGATTGGGCCTGGCTTTGGCAATTTTGACACAGGGAATCGGATTGCTTGGCGGCCTGCTCGGCTTGTTGTTTGGCTTTTTCGGCGGCTTGTTTCTTTTGGGGATCGTTGGTTTTATTGGCGGCTTGCTCGGCTTTGTTGGCGGCTTGCTCCAGTTTGTCGCCGGCTTCCTTAAATGCCTCGGCGGCTTCCTCGAATTTTTTGCCTGCTTCCTTTTCGTCCCCCGCCTTGGCGGCCTCGTCGGCTTGATTGGCTTTCTGGGCGGCGTCTTCCAGATTCTTTTTGGCATCGCCCAATTCCTTTTCTGCTCCGGCTTCGGCTTGGTCGTTTTGCTTTCCGATTTCAGGAATTTTGTTTTGGCTCAATTCGTTGGCTTGCCGGGCAATCTCATCTGCGGACTTGGGTTTGTTGGCGGGTTGATCGGTTGGGCCTTCTTTTTCGAGTGCGCCATCGAGTTCCTCTTGTTGCTCGGCCAATCCTTCGGCGGCTTCCTCGGCGTTGGCCTGGGCTTCGGGCTGGGTTTTGGGATCAGCAATTTGATTGGCAGCTTCCGCCTGTTCGTTGGCAATTTCCTGCGTCTTTTCACCAACATCCTGCAAGTCTTCAGCTCGTTCGCTGTTGAGGCGTTCCTCGTGGCGGCCGGCGCGTTCGATGTCGGCACCGGCTTCCTGCACTTGCTCGGCGAGATCCATCTGCTGATTGGCGGCTTCCGCGCGCGGGGAATTTTCGGCCTGTTGCGCCATTTGAGGATTGGCGGCTTGCTGGGCCATTTGCTGGGCCTTTTGTGCGGCAGATTCTGCGGCGGCTTGGGCGGCTTGGGCGGCTTTTTTTTCGGCGGGTTTCTCGGCGGCTTCAGCAGCGGCGGCGGCTTCCTGTGCGGCGTTGTTCAATTCGCGCGCGGCTTCGTCCAAGGACTGCGCGGCCTGTGCCATTTGAGGTTCGGCCTGGCCAGAATTTTGGGCAGCTTGTTGGGCTTTTTCGGCGGCTTGTTCAAAAGCGTCCTTTGCTTTCTCCAGAGGTTTTTCTGCACCCTCGGCTTTGCCGGCTTTGGCTTGTTCCTGAATGGGGGGGATGGTTTCTTCCGCCATAGCCTTGGCGGCCTCGGCGAGTTGGCGGGCTTGTTCAGCGGATTCGTTGGCGGCTTTTTGTTCGGCGTTGGGGGGTTGCTTGTCGCCGGCTTGTTCGGCCATTTCCTGAGCTTTCTGGGCGACGACCTCAGCCGCTTTTTGTGCGGCTTGTGCGGCTTGTTGGGCCTCGGGGGTGGTTGCATTTTCAGCGGCGCGCTCGGCTTTGGCGGCGGCGGCTTTTAAATCCTGCGCGGCGTTTTTTAATGATCCGGCCATTTCGCCCATTTTGGCTTCGTCATCTTCCTTGGCGGCTTGCTCGCCTTGTTTGGCGGCTTGTTGCAGTGCTTTTTTGGCGTCGGCCAGTTCCTGTTCGGCCTTGGCTTCGCCTTGTTTGGCTTGCTGTTCGATGGGGGGCACTTGCTGTTCGGCCATGGCCTTGGCGGCGGCGGCAAGGGCTTTTGCTTCGTTGGATTTTTCCTGCTGCTCGGCCGCCTCGGCGGCTTTGGCTTGTTCGGCCATTTGGGCGGCCTGTTGCGCGGTTTCTTCGGCGGCGGCTTGGGAGGCATCGGCGGCTTGTTATTATTCCGGTGAGTTGGCGGCC